>NZ_JAEQCT010000029.1:16673-70708 GCF_020738205.1 Microcoleus sp. PH2017_24_DOB_U_A | reverse complement strand
TATTTACATTGTTGGTTGGTGTTCGATATTGTTGGTTAACCCACCCCTACGATATTTGGGAAAATCAGGAAAATTGCTAAGATAATGCAGGTTGATATTATCTGTGGGGTGGGGGTGGGTTTATGTAAGTTGTTGGTTGGTGTTCGATATTGTTGGTGAAAGAGCCCCTACAACAATTAACGATCGCAAAAATCGACTTTTATTCCCCCGCTGGGCGTATTTTTGACTGTCGGGATTGGAGGTGATTTTTGGATCAACCTGGTTCTGACATTTTTGGGATTTATTCCCGGCGTTGTTCAGGCTATTTGGGTAATTGCCAAGCACGATCGGGGCTAGGTTGATATCAAAAAGACCTGTAAGGGCGGGTTCACAAACAATATCTGTCAGCAGCGTATTTACATTGTTGGTTGGTGTTCGATATTGTTGGTTAACCCACCCCTACGATATTTGGGAAAATCAGGAAAATTGCTAAGATAATGCAGGTTGATATTTTCTGTGGGGTGGGGGCGGGTTTATGTAAATTGTTGGTTGGCGTTAGATATTGTTGGTGAAAGGGCCCCTACCACAATTAACGATCGCAAAAATCGACTTCTTCACAAACCAATTCAGCGATTTTCCGCGCCGCCCCTGATTCGCCGCGCACACTGCGGAGCCGATCGCCCATTCGTGCTAATTTATCAGGATTGCTCAAATAGTCGATCGCCAGATCCGCCACAACATCCGCTTCCAGCCGCCCGATCAACTCGGGCACAATCTCCTCGCCCGCCCAGATATTCGGCCAAGCATAAAGCTTTCCCTTCCCCAATTGCAGAATCAGCCAATTAATCGCCGTCGCAAAAACAGAACCGACTAACGGCAAATTTGCCAACAATCCCGGCAAACCATCCCAAGCCTTCATCGCATCCAACTGCTGCGTCGGAATCAACACAATCATCGGTACAGCTAGCGAACCCAATTCCGCAGTATTCGCCCCCACAGTAGTCAAACACAGACTGCATTTTGATAGCAAATCGTAGGCAGGATTTTGCGTCCAAAGTTCTATTTGTAAGCCAGTTGCTGTCTGCAAAAACGGCGGTTCTGTTAAATGAAGTTCCGCGCTAGCGTTGGCAAATAAATGCAAGCAGGGATTGTGTTCGGCGTCGGCAAAACGTGCTAGAGTTTGCACATCTAAGCTCGGAGCAACCGGAATTACAAAGCGCGTTTCAGGGCGGACTCGATGGATCGATTGCGCGATCGCCAAACACAACGGTACACCTAAAGCTAATTTTGCCGCCTTAGAACCCGGTAACAATCCAATTAACTCTATTTCCCGTCGGGGTTGTACGCCGTCTTTTGTCTCCGATTTGCGATCGCCTACTTCCGCAATCAAATCTCCCACAACTGTAAATTTATCAGCATATTTTTGCGGAACTTTAGCCAAAACTTCCGGTTTCATCGCCGCAAACCTATCAATCCAGCGATACCACCGCGCGTCCCATTCCGCATAGGTAACAGTGCGATATTTTAGCCTTTTGCCAATAACAACCGTAAAAAATTGGTCGCCGCCTAAAAACAAAACAACTCCCGTTTCATACCAATCCCAATTTTGGGCAGTTTTGCCCGATAATAAAAATCGAAAAAAATGCTCCGGTGCTTGCACTCTATCCACTTCTGGGTAGTTCGCGGCGATTTCTGCTTCTTTTCCCGTGGCGTGCGGACAGGGGGACAGCACCACCGAGATTCGCGCTTCTGTGCCCTTGTTTGCCAATTGCTGGCGCAATGCTTGCACGGTGGGACGCACCCAAGTTGCTAATTCTCCGGGCCCGTTGGAAAGGATTAAAATATCGACTGTCATAGCATTTAAGATTTAAAAGGATACAAGGGAGAATTCTATGACAGATTTAATGGATGCCGTCAAGATGGGTGATGTGGCGGCTGTGGAATGTGCGATCGAACAACGTGCAGATATCAACGCCAAAGACGAGGAAGGCGCGACGGCTTTGACGGCTGCGGCTGAGGTTGGCAATGCTGATATTGTCAAAAAATTGCTCGCAGCAGGTGCGGATGCTAACAGTCAGGATAATGACGGTTGGACGCCGTTAATGAGCGCCGCTGCTGCCGGACATACCGAGATTGTACAGCTTTTGCTGGATGCGGGGGCGGATGTGAATGCTAAAACTGCTTTTGGTTTGACGGCTTTGATGAGTGCGGCGGGTAGCGGGCGCGCTGATGTTGTGCAGGTTTTGATCGATCGAGGTTCCGATCTCAAAGCCAAGGATAATAATACTTGGACTGCGTTAATCTGGGCATCTTCGGAAAAGCACCAAGATGTGGTTGAGGTTTTGAAGCTGGCGCGCAAAAGCTAAACGGTTTGTAGTGAGGACTTTAGTCCTCCGATCTTAAGGACTAAAGTCCTCACTACCAACTAATCAGAAACCCTGTTTCTGGATGATACAATTAATCAATAAATTTGCCATTTTTCTATCATGGTACTATTCGATCGAGAAATGCGTTTGCCAACCAGCGCCGAACTCCCTTCTTCGGATGATACTCCCGTGGATAACGAAAATCAAAACTTTCTTCCCAACTTACTGTTATTCTTGCTCAAATTTCACTGGCGCGAGCGGAATGACTGGTTTTTTGCGGTGGATATGGGAGTTTATCACACGACGGGAGTAAGTCATCTAGTTCCAATCGTTCCTGACGGCTTTCTAAGTCTGGGTGTCGAAAGATTCAAAGGCGATACTTTGCGCCTCAGTTACGTCCTGTGGGAAGAAAATAATATTCCCCCAATGTTTGCCCTAGAGATTGTTTCTCAAACTTACGGCGGCGAATACGATAAAAAAATTGACATTTACGCGAAGTTGGGCGTGCTTTACTATGTGATTTACAATCCCTATTACTGGCGACGAGACCAACATCAACCGTTTGAAGTTTATCATTTGGTAAATGGCGAGTACGAACAGCAAATTGGTGAACCTTTTTGGATGCCGGAAGTAGGCTTAGGCATTGGTCGAGGTCGTTACAATGATGGAGAGCGACAGTTAGAGGTTTTGTACTGGTTTGATGAACGAGGCAATAGGTATTTGACGGCTGAAGAGTTGGTAGCTCAATACCGCGATCGCTTTGGCGAGTTGCCGGAATAGCAAAGCGCGATCGCCATTTTGTTTCAATGGGCGATTCCACCCATCAAATTCAACACCCACTCATTAATCGCTTCTGGATTTTTAGCCTAATAAAAAGTATGAAAAACTATTTAATGATTCTGGCAATCGATTCAAGTTCAAATTGCCGCCACCTTTAATTACGGCGATCGTGTCCAATACTATCGCACCAGATGAGCTATCTGAGAATTTTGTTTGAATTTGTAAATCTAGATTATTGTTGATAGGAGACAGAATGTACCAATCTAAATATCCTCCCAGCCGGATACTGTCCTGACCTTGTGTAAAGTTCTGAATTGTAGCAAAACCAGGCCCATTGTAGAAAACCTCAATGTTGACCAATGCAGATCTAATACCCATTGGCGTAGTCGTACCCAATAGGAATTCATCCTGACCTGTACCACCAATCAGAGTATCAAATTCATTGTCGCCCTTACTTTCATAAACCGTGAAGATCCCACTTGTGAGAACATTAGGGACACTTCTACCTACTTCAACTCCAATGAGTCTGGTATTCCCCGCCCCGAAACCAGTAACAATATCATTACCAGAAGTTCCGACAAAAGTCGCAGTACGATTAGGATCAAATTGTCCTAATTTCAGATAGTGTTCTCTGCCAGTTTTAAACACTCCTGAATTGACAAGTGACCTGATATCGCCAGTGAAATAATCCGGTTCAGAGAAAGAAGTCGCAAACAGACCATCTTTGATTCCGAATTTAATGAAATGCTGGTAACCATTTTTAAAGGTTCCATTTTGAATAAACGGTAACAAATCTCGATTATTTGCTACATAAAATGCTTGGTCGTAGTCAGGCGATACTCGCGTGCGACCTTCTTCGTAACCAAACTGGATAAAGTGGTCTAAACCAGAAGCAAAAGGCGCGTTTGGATTGCTTGAGTTGCGGATTGAGGGAACAATATCTGGATTTTGAGCTAGATAGGTTTGTTCGTCAAAGTAACGCGATACTGCGGTGAGGCCACCAGCTTGACCAAATTTTTCAAAGTGTTCTCTGCCAGATTTGATGATTCCTGCATCAAGTGCTGGTTTCAGCCACGGATACTGTGAAAGGTAGTATTGTTCGTCGAAGATGTCATAGTTTGTCATGCCATTTACCTGATTTTTAGTCTACAGATTTGTTTGTTAAAATCAACCCACTATTACTAACTCTACTAGCTCATTATGTCAAGTTAAGTATTATCTAGCAGCATTTTTTTTGCTGGTAGACACAAAAGGGCGATCGCAAGAAAACTCAAAAGCCATCAATCATCAGTATCAACTAATGACCAATGACTAATGACTAATGACTAATGATTAATGACCAATGACTAACCGATCGCGAAAGTACCGTTACCATTAGATTGGATGAAACTCAAATTCAAGTTTGCACCTCCTTCAATCACGCCGAGTACATCTCCAAAACGCTGGATTGACAAATTGCCACCAACAGGAGTCAGGCTGTAACCGCTTAAAGAATTTCCTTGCAGTTGGATCAAATCATTTTCTATGTCGAAGTTGCGAATCGTAGCTTGACCGTTACCTGTATACAGCGCTGCGGCGGAGGGATTCCCGGCTGATGCAGGAACTCCGAGGACGAATGTATCAACTCCCGGGCTGCCAATTAGGACATCGAATTCATTAGTTCCAAAGCTTTCATACTGCCGGTTTCCGTTGCGATCGATACCTACTTCTACTCCCACAAGTTCGGTATTCCCCACGCCAACGCCTGTGATAATGTCGTTGCTACGGCTGCCAACAAAAGTTGCGTCGCGGCTTGGCTCGTTTTTCCCGAAATTGAAGTAGTGTTCCCGACCAGTTTTCAAATTTCCAGAGTTGACAAATGGCACAATATCAGGATTTTTCTTTAAGTATTCCGGTTCAAAAAATGAAGTTCCAAAACGGCCTTCTTTGGCCCCGAATTGAATGAAATGCTGGTATCCTGATTTGAAAGGTGCATTAGCCCCGATAAACGATCGCAATTCTGAGTTATTTGCCAAATAAAAATCTTCGTTGTACTCAGGCGATACTTTAGTGCGGCGCTGTCCTTCATCGTAACCGAACTGAATAAAGTGATCGAGGCCGGTGGCAAAAGGCGCGTTTGGGTTGACAGTTTTGACAAAGGGTGCGAGATCTGGGTTGCCTGCAAGGTAAGTAGCTTCGTCAAAATAACGCGATACTTTAGTTAAGCCACCTGCTCTACCAAATTTTTCAAAGTGTTCTTTGCCAGATGCGATTACTCCGGCATCAATGGCCGGTTTGACCCAAGGATATTGGGCGAGGTAGTATTTTTCGTCGAAAATTGCGTAGTTAGCCATGTTTTATACCTATGGTTTTGATGAGCTTGATTGTGAATACCAATTAGCTTTTCATTGACTCGATCGCGGATCGGGAACTTACAGCAGATTCCATGTTTATGAAGTACGCCTCGGATCGAGAAATTCCGGTAGGGACACGGCATTGCCTTGTCCCTACTGCACTTCATAAACCTGGCATATACTGTATAGAATTCAGAAGTTATAAAATGGTTTTAAGTTCCTAGGCAAATATTGAGTTTTGTGACATACAAATTACTAGAATTTTTTATTCTATCTTCATAGATTATGCCTTTTCCCCCTCAATTAACTGCTCTATCGCAAGTATGATCTGTTATACAAAAGTTCGAGCTTGTTTCGGGATTTTTTTTCTCAAAGGTTTGTTGATTTTTGGGGATTTTTTTATGATAGCTTGCTTTAAACATATTTTATAAGATATGTCAAGTAAATTTTTGTAAAGATAATTTGGAGCATTTGCTCAAGGAATTTGTAAAATAATGTAACTAAAAATTGCAATAAATTTGTCGAATTGTGTAATTAGCAGGATCGAATCGCCTAATGGCAAGCGTTTTCTGGTAAAAATGCTTAGGGGACAAAAAAATTCCCGATTGCCGAAAACAGCATCTTAAAGGAGCCTAACCGGATGTTCACTCACGTCAAGCCCACCATTCGCCACGTCGTGCCGGAAAACTTGCAGGGGCGATCGCTCATGAAGGTGGTCTATGTCGTACTAGAACCGCAGTATCAAAGCGCCCTCTCCGCAGCGGTTCGAGCGATAAATAACAAAAATCCGAATCTGGCAATAGAAATCAGCGGCTATCTGATCGAAGAACTCCGCAGCCCGGAAAATTACGAGGCCTTCAAGCGGGATGTGGCTGATGCCAATGTATTTATTGCTTCTCTAATTTTTATCGAAGATTTGGCCGAAAAAGTGGTAGCGGCTGTAGAACCGCTGCGCGACAGCTTGGATGTCGCCGTCGTCTTCCCGTCGATGCCTGGGGTGATGCGGCTCAACAAAATGGGCAGTTTCTCGATGGCGCAGTTGGGACAAAGCAAAAGCGCGATCGGCGAATTCATGAAAAAACGGAAGGAAAAATCCGGTAGTTCCTTCCAAGACGGAATGCTGAAACTGCTGCAAACTTTGCCGAAAGTGCTGAAATATTTGCCGATCGACAAAGCTCAAGATGCCCGCAACTTCATGCTAAGTTTCCAGTATTGGCTGGGCGGTTCCCAAGAAAACTTGGAAAACTTCTTGCTGATGCTGTCACATAAATATGTATTCAAAGGCCAGGAACAGTTAACTTTTCAAGAACCTGTTGTCTACCCCGACATGGGGATTTGGCATCCTTTAGCACCGTCCATGTTTGAGGATGTCAAAGGATATCTGAACTGGTATAATGCCCGCAAAGATATTTCCGCAGACCTCAAAGATCCCCTCGCACTTTGCATTGGTTTAGTGTTGCAGCGCACTCACTTAGTTACTGGAGATGACGCGCACTACGTAGCAATTGTGCAGGAATTGGAGGCAATGGGGGCGCGGGTGTTACCGATTTTTGCAGGCGGTTTGGACTTCTCGAAACCGGTTGAAAGCTTTTTCTTGGAAGTTGGGCCCAAAGGTGTGGCACCGCTGCCGATCGTAGATGCGGTAGTTTCTCTGACTGGTTTTGCGTTGGTTGGCGGCCCGGCGAAACAAGATCACCCAAAGGCGATCGAGACTTTGAAAAAGCTCAACTGCCCTTATATGGTGGCTTTGCCGCTGGTTTTCCAAACGACGGAAGAGTGGGAAAATAGCGATTTGGGCTTGCACCCGATTCAAGTTGCTTTGCAAGTGGCGATTCCTGAGTTGGATGGTGCGATCGAACCAATTATTTTGTCGGGTAGAGATGGCGCAACTGGAAAGGCGATCGCCCTGCAAGATAGAATCGAGGCGATTTCCCAGCGCGCCATGAAATGGGCAATGCTGCGGCGCAAACCAAAATTAGACAAGAAAGTTGCGATCACAGTCTTCAGCTTTCCGCCCGACAAAGGCAACGTCGGCACAGCCGCTTACTTGGACGTTTTCGGCTCAATTTACGAAGTATTGAAAGCCCTAAAAGGTAACGGTTACGACTTGCCAGAACTGCCGGATTCCGCCGAAAAACTGATGCAAGAAGTCATCCACGATGCAACAGCCCAATACCAAAGCCCGGAATTGAATATTGCTTACCGGATGTCGGTAGCTGAATACGAAGAATTCACTCCTTACTCGGAACGTTTGCAAGAAAATTGGGGCCCGCCTCCTGGGCATTTGAACAGCGACGGACAAAATTTGCTGATTTTCGGCAAACATTTCGGCAACGTATTTATCGGAGTGCAACCTACCTTTGGATATGAAGGCGATCCGATGCGGTTGTTATTCTCTCGTTCTGCTAGTCCGCACCACGGTTTTGCTGCTTACTACACTTATTTAGAGCGCATTTGGGGTGCGGATGCGGTGCTGCACTTTGGCACTCACGGTTCCCTAGAATTCATGCCTGGTAAGCAGATGGGAATGTCTATCGATTGTTATCCCGACAGTTTGATCGGCAAGATTCCTAACCTTTATTATTACGCCGCCAACAATCCCAGCGAGGCAACAATTGCTAAGCGTCGCAGTTATGCTGAAACCATCAGCTATCTGACTCCTCCGGCAGAAAATGCTGGTTTGTACAAAGGTTTGCAGGAACTCAGCGAGTTGATTGCTTCCTATCAAACTTTGAAGGATACGGGCCGGGGTGTGCCGATCGTGGATGCGATCGTCGAAAAATGCCGTTTGGTCAATTTGGACAAGGATATCACCTTACCTCCGGAACAGGAAAGAGGCGTTGCTGCGGGCATGACTGCGGAGGATCGGGACAATTTAGTTGGCTTGGTTTACCGCAAGTTGATGGAGATTGAATCGCGGTTGTTACCTTGTGGTTTGCACGTTGTTGGGAAGCCACCGACTGCGGAAGAGGCGATCGCAACACTCGTCAACATTGCCAATTTAGACCGGGAAGAAGACGGATTAGTCAGTTTGTCGCGGATTATTGCTCTAAGTTGCGATCGGAATATTGACGATATCTACACCAACAACGACAAAGGCATTTTAGCAGATGTCGAACTGCTGCAAAACATCACCTTAGCCTGTCGCGATGCCGTCACCGCTTTAGTCAAAGAACAAACCGATGCTGAGGGTCGAGTTTCCCTAGTTTCCAAGTTAAATTTCTTCAACATGGGCAAGAAAACACCTTGGATTGAATCCTTACACGCAGCCGGTTACAAAAAAGTCGATGTAGAGCTAATTAAACCGCTCTTTGAGTATCTCGAATTCTGCTTACAGCAAGTTTGCGCCGACAACGAATTAGGCGCACTGTTACGCGCGTTAGAGGGCGAATACATTATCCCCGGCCCAGGCGGCGATCCGATTCGCAACCCGGATGTTTTGCCGACTGGCAAGAATATGCACGCTTTGGACCCGCAGTCAATCCCTACGACGGGGGCGATTAAGTCTGCTAAGGTTGTAGTCGATCGGCTATTAGAAAGACAGCGCACTGATAACGACGGCAACTATCCCGAAACCATCGCCGTTGTGCTCTGGGGAACCGACAACATCAAGACTTACGGCGAATCCCTCGCCCAAGTAATGTGGATGGTGGGAGTGAAGCCAGTACCCGACGCTTTAGGCCGGGTAAACAAACTGGAATTGCTGTCTTTAGAAGAGTTGGGACGGCCTCGAATCGACGTAGTAATTAACTGTTCCGGCGTATTCCGCGACTTGTTCATCAACCAAATGAATTTGTTAGATAAAGCCGTGAAAATGGCAGCAGAAGCCGACGAACCCTTAGAAATGAACTTCGTCCGCAAACACGCATTGAAGCAAGCGGAAGAAATGGGAATCAACCTGCGCCAAGCAGCCACCCGCGTCTTTTCCAATGCTTCCGGTTCCTATTCATCTAACGTCAACTTAGCGGTAGAAAACAGCACTTGGGAAAGTGAAGCCGAGTTGCAGGAAATGTACTTGACCCGCAAATCCTTCGCCTTTTCTTCCGACAATCCCGGAACAATGGAACAAGACAGGCAGATTTTTGAATCATCCTTAAAAACTGCTGAAGTCACCTTCCAAAACTTAGATTCTGCGGAGATTTCGCTAACCGACGTGTCGCACTATTTCGACTCCGATCCAACTAAATTAATCGGCAGTTTGCGCGCAGATGGGAAGAAACCAACATCCTTTGTTGCTGATACCACAACAGCCAACGCCCAGGTACGGACGCTATCAGAAACCGTGCGTTTAGATTCGCGGACAAAGCTGCTGAATCCGAAGTGGTACGAGGGGATGTTATCGCACGGTTATGAAGGCGTGCGGGAGATTTCTAAGCGTCTGGTGAACACGACTGGATGGAGTGCGACTGCCGGCGCGGTGGATAATTGGGTGTATGAGGATGTGAACGGTACGTTTATCCAAGATGAGGAGATGCAGAAGCGTTTGCTGAATTTGAATCCTCATTCTTTCCGCAAGATTGTCAGCACTTTGCTGGAGGTGAATGGTCGGGGTTATTGGGAGACTTCGGAGAGTAATTTGGACAGGTTGCGTGAACTTTATCAGGAGGTGGAAGATCGGATTGAAGGGGTAGAGTAGGATTTTAGTATGGGGCAGGCTTTTGGGCCTGCCCATCTTCCCAATCATAAAAGACGCACTATGATAGCGCTAATCTAACAGTCCTAAAAGTCTCATTAAGTAAAGCTTGTTGGTCTAAGACAATTAAAGAGCAGAACTTGGGTTATAATATAAGTAGGTATCTTGCCTAACTCGTAATTCTCAATTATGGCGTTAACTACATATGGCTAGAAAAAAAGCAGATAATGATAATAACGGTTACAAACAATTAGAGCTAGATTTAGTTTATGATATTGAAAAATCAAACTTGGTTGAAGTAGTACAATCTACAGATAAAACAGATACCGAATCTTACATGAAGTCCGTAGATGAATATATAAATGATACTAATACATCAGTTGTCTCGAATGAAACTGATAAAAATAAAATTTCAGAATCTGCTAATATAACAGAAACTGCTTTCAATAGATTGTCTGATGAAATTTTGGAATTAATTATACCTGAAACTTATGAGGAAACCCTACAACAAGAAGTCAATCAACAAAAAATAGCACAAAATTTAGCTCTAATGGCACGGTTTATTACGCCTGTAATTGAATTTGAAGAAAAAATAATTCAAGTAGTTAGTCAAATTAAACTATCTGGTTATCTATTATTTTTATACGGTATTTCAGGAGTAGGAAAATCAACTTTCATAAGTTCATTGGAATGGAGGAAACATATTCGTATCAAAGAAATTGTGCCTATTGATGCAAGTGATTTAACTAATGACCCAAGTTTGAAGTTGCAAAATCTACTCACTCGTCTCAAGCAGGAGTCTATTAAGTTTTTGGCGGAAAATGACAATAAAGATAAGTTGTGCATTGTTATTGATTATTTAGAAAACTTACAGGGTGAAGATAATGAGCAAGTAATAGCTTTCTTTAGAGATTTAAATGGATTACTACGTAAATACCCTATTCTGATTATTTGGCCAGTAACAGATAGGCAAGATTTAACAACTATGCAAGATTTAGCAAAAACTTTTTCTAGTACAATGTTTTATCAAAAAATACCTACTCTAGAGTTTACTGGACCACCAATAGAAGAATATCCAACTATTGCTAAGAACACAATTGCATTTTTTAACCAAGGAAAAACGTGTTATGATTTTCAATTAAACGATGATGATTTTGATGACATTATTAAGGATAAATATGAACAAAAACCCAAAGATAGAATTATTATCAGGGACTATTTAAGAGACATAAGAGATCTTTCACGAGATAGAACAAAATATACACAACAGTTGATGCAGAATGTTCCTAGACCGACAGAAGTCTGGTTTATATTCTCTTATCCTAAAGCAGAAAGCGTTGTAGCTCAATTTGCTAAACAGTCTGATAACATTAACGAAATGTGGAACGCAAATTACAGTGCGCTTTTCACTTATATTAAAGAAAATAACCAAAGAAAAGCTGATTGGAAACCTGGTCGTCTTACTTTGGCACTTAATGGCATATTAACAACAAAAATTATGTACTTACCAACAAATGCTTTAGTGAATTGCATCGCTGCCTATTCTAAAGAGGCAAAGATTCCTATTTCTAGAGAAGAGTTTATTAACCAATATAAAGTTCTTGATCATTGGTTTGGAAAAAAAGCGGCTCAAAACACTTTATCTACTACTCCTTTATACTTCCAATTATTAAGTCGTCCTATCACTGCTGGAAAACGTAAAAGTGGTACTGTAGAAAAGGGACTAGCAAATGCTAAAGACCCTTTTGAGAAAATTAATAAAGATATAGTCAATAATAAAATCAGCGATAGCCTTTTAAATAAAAGTCTATATTTAGCTCTACAAGATTTATATCAAGAATCCAATTTATCATTTAGTTGTGAGAAACCCCATCCAGACCTACCAAATATTAGACCTGATATATTAGTAAATGCTAAAAATGAGAAATATATTGCCTTAGAATTTTGTTATACCGTTAATAATACTCCTGGTTATTTAGCAGGCTACGTTTTAAACAAATTGAATACTTACATGAAGCAATTAGAACAAAGTTTTGGCTTTGAGAGTAATTTTCGATGAGTATTTCGACTACAGAAAAACGTGACTTAGATAACAGATGATAGTGATCGCCCTTGTCTTCCCAAAGTGCGATCACCCTTTATGCTATGTTATAAGTAGATACGGTAAATATGCGATAATCTTATGTCGAAGGTCAGTCATAACGAAAATAAAATGAATCCAACTATGTATGCTCAACAACTTGAATTATTTGAACTATTCAATCCAACTTCTATTAAAAATACCCGATCGCAATTAACGTTCGTAGACTTATTTGCTGGGATTGGTGGCTTTAGGATTCCTCTCGAAGAATTAGGCTGTAAATGCTTAGGCTATTCAGAAATTAATAAAAAAGCCATTCAAGTTTATCGAGATAATTTTATTAAAAATGCCAATTCAGATGAGGCATATTTAGGAGATATTACCAATCTAAATAAATTGCCTTTTGCCATAGATCTATTAGTGGGTGGTGTTCCCTGTCAACCTTGGTCTATTGCAGGTAAAATGCAAGGTTTAGACGACCCAAGAGGCAAGTTATGGACAGATGTATTTAGGGTAGTAACAGCTAATCGTCCCAAAGCTTTTATATTTGAAAATGTCAAAGGCTTGACAGAACCAAGAAATATAGAAAGCTTGAAATACATAATTGATAATTTAACATCATCTGGTTATGTTGTCAAATACGAAGTGCTAAATTCCTATGATTTTGGGCTACCCCAAGATAGAGATAGAATGTTTATAGTTGGCATTAGGAATGACATAGAAAAATGCTGGGGATTTACATTTCCTAAACCCATCGATAGCGCTATAAAGCTTTATGATGTGATACCAGGGATTCAGCGTAGCAATTTTACGAAGCAAAAATTTTCACCAACCGTTTTATTTGATGGCAAAATACCGGGTTCCAGAGGCAGATTTCAAAAGCTAGATGAATTAAACGACTTTTTCTTATTTACTGATATTAGAGATGGACATACTACCATCCATTCTTGGGATTTAATCGAAACAACTAGCAGGGAAAAATTAATTTGTCAAACGATTATGAAAAATCGGAGAAAAAATATTTATGGAGAAAAGGACGGTAATCCTTTAGAATTTAAAGTGTTAGCCAAACTAATTCCTGATTTGAAAGAAACAGAAATTGACAACTTAGTTGAAAAAGAAATTTTGCGGAGTGTAGACGAGAAAGGCTATGATTTTGTGAATTCTAAAATTTCTTCAGGGATTAACGGTATTTCTAAAATTTTCTTACCTCATGCGGATGCGATCGCAACTTTAACCGCAACTGGAACTAGAGACTTTGTGGCAACAATCTCGATTGAATGTCAAGAACCCGCAGCATATAAGGAAACATTTATTAGGGAAATTTATGAAAAGAAAAACTTTCAACCTTTAACTGCACAGGATTACGCAAAATTGCAAGGATTTCCCGAATGGTTCAAAATTTCTGAAAATGAAACTACAGCCAAACATCAATTGGGTAATGCTGTATCAATTCCTGTGGTTTACCATTTAGCCAAAGCATTACTCGAAATTATTTTGTAATTGTGACTTAAAATATGGCAGCTATTAGTACAAAACAACGAGAAATAATTAAAGGATATCTTGAAGGTTTTATTCAGGGTATTGTAGATGAATATAAAGGTCGGATTATTCACAAGTCAACTACTGGAATAGAGTATCTATCGCGCAGTTCAACTAATGGAGAATTAAAACCTTTTCAAGCCGCATTAATTCCAACAGAATTAATACGAATTAATCAATTTGAGCGAGGTTTAAGTACCAGATTAGGAAACTCTCTTGAAGAATGCGCTAAGTTAATCGCCCTTGAACATCATCAGGATGCACGTCGAGGATATGATATCAGAGCGGAAGTAAGTATTGCAGCTTTTGAAGAAGCTCAACGTCAGAAAGAATACTATGAATCTATGGATAAAAAAGGACAAACTAAACCATCTTTTGAGCAGATGATAACAGCAGTGCTGAATGCTAGACGAACCGATGATTTGGCAACAAAAACTGTACGCGCTGACCTTTATATTTTTGCTAATGACGGAACAGAATACTTATTTGAAATTAAAGCTCCTAAGCCCAATAAAGGTCAATGCTTAGAAGTGATCCAGCGTCTGTTGAGGTTTCATTTACTGCGGGGTGCAAAGCGTCCGCAGTTGCAAGCTTACTATGCGATGCCTTATAATCCCTATGGTGTAACAAAAGCTGTTTATAAGTGGTCTCAGGCAAGGAATTATCTGCCTTTTGATGAAGCTGTAGTTATTGGAGATGAATTTTGGAATATTGTAGGCGGAGCTACTGCTTACGAGGAATTATTGGAAATATATTTAGAAGTGGGACGTGAGAAAAGTAAATATATGATGGATGCTTTAGCTTTCGGGTTTTAATGAGAGGGAGTTTTTAATAAAGGCGGGGGTTGAACCATAATGAAGTACGAAGTCATCATCTACTGGAGTGAGGAAGACCAGGCATTTATTGCCGAAGCACCTGAATTGCCGGGATGTGCTGCGGATGGGGAAACTTATCAAGAAGCATTGCAAAATCTAGAGATTATTATGCAGGAGTGGATAGAAACGGCTAACGCACTGGGTTATCCTATTCCTCAACCGAAAGATCGATCGATGTTTGCGTAGTTGAAATAGCATCACAGGCGATCGCCCTTTATGCTATTCTATAAGTAGATACGTTTTGTATATACAATTTCTGCCGTTTGAATATGACTATCTCGCCCAAACGACTTGAAGAATTAGAAAACATTCCAGAATCTGCGATCGATACCTCTGATATTTCTGAGTTAGATGCGAGTTTTTGGGAAACAGCTAAACTGGTAAAACCGCTAACAAAACAAGCTATTTCTTTAAGAGTCGATAGCGATGTATTAGATTGGTTTAAAAGTCAAGGAAAAGGTTATCAATCTCTGATGAATGCTGTGCTGCGCTCTTATGTTGAACACCACGTAAAAAGCAGTGAATAAATGTGGATTATCCTCTGGATCATGCTGTATCAATTCCTGTGGTTTACCATTTAGCAAAAGCATTACTTACGAAGCACGATCGTCCTCACAACTCACTCAATATGCTACGATCGCCAATATAGGTCGTTTAGCCACGATAAAATACCGCTATGACTACCCTCACCCTCAACCTAAACCCCATTATCAAGCTGACAGACGAGCAGTTTTTTCAACTCTGTCAGGAGAATGAAAATATTAGATTGGAACGCACGGCTAAGGGAGAATTAATTATCATGTCACCAGCAGGAGGAGAAACTGGAAGCAGCAATGCAGGATTAACGGCACAGATTTGGATTTGGAATCAGCAAAAAAAACTGGGTAAAGTGTTTGACTCTTCAACAGGTTTTAAACTTCCTAATAATGCAAATAGAGCGCCTGACGCTTCTTGGGTAAAATTAGAACGCTGGGATGCTTTGACTCCCGAACAACAAAAGAAATTCCCCCCAATTTGTCCTGATTTCGTCGTCGAGTTAATGTCTCCCAGTGATAGTTTGAAAGAAACTCAGGATAAGATGAAAGAGTATCGAGATAATGGTGCTGTTTTAGGTTGGTTAATTAATCGCAAGTCTCGACAAGTAGAAATTTATCGTCCGAATCAAGAAGTTGAAGTGTTAGAATCTCCAGTCACTGTATCAGGTGAAGATGTTCTCCCCGGATTTGTGCTGAATCTTGAGTCGATTTGGTAAAGTGCGATCGCACCTGTCCAATGTTCAATAGAGTAAAATAGAGTTAAAGTTCTCGTGGAGTATTGGCAATGGTTCAAACCCTGACGTACAGTAAAGAAGAGCTTGCAGGTTCTCACCTCGTTTTACATGATATCAGTTGGGAAACCTACGAACACTTGTTAGAAATATTTGCGGAACGTTCAACGCCGCGCATGACTTACTATCAGGGAACTTTAGAACTCATGGTACCTTTACCAGAACATGAGAGGTATAGCTGGACTCTCGGGCGGCTAATTGTAGCACTTTCTGAGGAAATTGGGATTGAAATTATCGGATTAAAATCATCTACTTGGCGTTCGGAACCGAAAAAAGCTGGCAACGAAGCTGATGAATGTTTTTATATCCAAAATGAAGCTTTAATGCGGGGAAAGTTAACTATCGATCTCAAAAATGACCCGCCGCCAGACTTAGTTGTGGAAATGGATTTGACTAGCTCATCTATTAATAAAATGGCGGTTTATGCGGAACTTAAAGTGCCGGAAGTTTGGATTTGGAAGAAAGGAAAACTAATAATTAACATTTTAACTGATACGGGTTATGCCGAGTCGGAAACGAGTTTGGCATTTGCCTCGTTTCCTGTCAAAGAACTCGCACAGTTTATGAATTTAGACTCAGAAAAGGGAGAGAATGCGAGAATTAGAGAGTTTAGAGAGTGGGTACGATCGCGCTTACAGAATCAGCTACCCTAGGGAAACGGTAGTGCCACCTCCGGCGCGAGCACGGATACGAACACGGCATAATACCCGGCGGTTGAAACCGCGTCTATACAGACAAAACCCGCCTCCGCGGGTTGAAGAAGACCGGGCAGTTGAAATTATCTTATTTTCTTCAGTCCGCGGAGGCGGACTTCGTTTGTGTAGACGCGGTTTCAACCGCCGTTTCATCTTTGCACATACTGTTTCATCACGGGATTCAAACTAAACAAAGTTATCTTTTCATCTTCTATTGCATCCAATAAAAACCGATTTCCCAGAGATCGCACTGCATTGACTATTTCTGACGGGGAAAATGGTATTTTGTTGAAAAATTGCGACACACCAACGGGTTCAGGTTGATTAGCCAGGTGAATCATCACTGCCAACTCTGCCGGAGTCAAACGCCCAAAAGGTTGAGATAATTGAAATTGCAGCGATTCATCTAAAATCGGCATTTCGCACTGCAAAAACTCCGCAACTCTCCCCCCAAATAACTCTCGAATCAGGGTTGCAGTCAACTCCAACCACAGAGGATTGCCTTGATAAATATCAATCAAAGTTTCCCATGTTTCCTCATCGGATAACTTTTGGGAGTTCAAAATCTCTTTAGCTGCTACTCCTAAACTTCCCAATACAAAACATCGCACGGGACGATTATCTTTTGATAATCTGGCAATTTCTCTGGGTTTTTCCCAACTATTCAATATCAAACAACTTTGATGACAAACTTCGGCAATAAGTTTAAAAAATAACTGATAATCTTCATATCCAGTTTTATATTGTCCCGCGAGTTGTCCGCTGCTAAAAAGCATCTGTACGTCATCGAGGACAATCAGACATCGATATTTTCGCAGGTAATCGAGGAGTTGGGAAATTTTGGTTTCGATGTTTTGGGGAATTTCGGATGGTTGGGAAAAGATTTGCAGCAGGTTGGTGAGGGTTGCGTCTAGGGTTGGGGAAAAGCGGAGGCTGCGATAGATGACGTAATCGAATTGGGTTTTGATGCGATCGATTAGGCTTAGGGAGAGGGTTGTTTTGCCGATTCCGCTGATTCCGAGGAGTGCAATGAGGCGTGTGCGATCGCGCGTTATCCTGTTTTCGAGGGTGGAGAGTTCAGAAGTGCGATCGAAAAAGGTGAATATTTCCGGTGCGTCGCCTAAGTCTATGTGGAGTTGTTTAGGAGTTTGTGGGGAGTTTTGGGAATTTGTTGGACTTCTCGCCCTTTCTTGGCAAATATTGACGTTATTAATTTCTACAAAATTCTTGCCTATAGGTGATGAAATATTGTAAATTTTACCACTATCTAATATTGCTCGAAAATTTCTTTTAGTAATATCTTCTCCGAATCCCTCTGAGAGTATTTTCCATAATTCCGAACCAATATCTCTGGTATGACCTTCGCTGGAATGAGTCTCTTCAGCAATTTGTGGGTATGTCCGACCTTGGAATGTCCCTTCAAGGATAGCTTTTTGCAGATAGTCTATATGTTCTCCCGTCTTGGCGAAGATTAGTTCGTCGGCGAGTTTTAAGACTTCTGCGATTTCCATAGGTCAGTCGTGTGCTGCGATTTGTCGTATTATATCCGATCTTTCCGACATTTCCGACAAGATTCCGATATTTCCGACAAGATTCCGACATTTGCGATCGGGCTGTCTTGGGAAAGTCCCGACATTTCCGACTGACGGCTTAGCAGAAAATATACCTTGATGACTGTATCGTCTGCTGTACAAACGGGCGATCGGTAAATTATTGCAATAAATTTAAAAAGTAAAGTAATATGGATGACCAAAAAGCAGCACAATTCATTGAATTTCTTGAAAGAAAGGTGCAAGCACTTAGGGGACAACGGCTAGTATTTTTTGTTATTGGTCGTGCAGGTTGGGGTAAATCTAGCACGGTAAACTCATTAGTAGGTCAAGATGTATGTGAAGTTAGCGATCATGAGACAACAACAACAGATATTACTGGGTTTAATTTTGAAATGAATGGTGTTAAAGCAATAATATTTGATACTCCTGGTCTTTGCGATGGTAGTGGAAACGATCGTATATACATAGAGAAGATACGTTCCGAAATCAAAGAGCCTGATTCTATGTTATATGTAAACAGGCTCGACGAAACTCGAATCACAGACAATGATAAGCGAGGAATCAAAATTATTTCAGAAGCATTGGGTATAGAATCATGGAAACACGCTGTTATAGTTTTCACTTTTGCTGATAAGCTTAGTGCTTCAGAGTATCAAAAAAAATTAACTAAGAGAACACAAAGTGTTCGACAAGCAATAGCCGAATGCATAAAAGATACGGATATAGCATATCAGATTCCAGCAGTTGCAATAGTTAATAAGAATGACACAACACCTGATGGTAAAAGTGACAGAACACCAGACGGTAAGGAATGGCTTGGAGAATTTTTTACAGTAGTAGCGGAGCGTGTATCTATGAAAGGTATGATTGCTTTACTAAGTTTTTTGACTCCGAGTATAACAAAGCGAACCCGTTTTAACAAGGCACAAAAAGCTATTATTAGAAGAAAATTTGTTGAGGCAGTTTTGCAGTCAATGGGAACAGCGGCGGGATTTGGAGCTGCTGTGGCCGGACTTTTAAACGCTCCAATAATAATAGGTTTTTCAGGAGCTGGAATAGTAGGAACTCTGATAGGAGCCTGGTTATCTAGGTATGATGATGAGTAAACCGATCGCCCTTATCTTCCCCAAGCGCGATCGCCCTTATTTCCCCAAAGTACGATCGCCCTTATCTTCCTCAAATGCAATTAAACTTGACCAGGCAAATCCAACGCAATTAATAAAGCTTGATTCAGCAGAAGTATTGCTTCATCACTAAGCATTCCTCGTAAACTCAATAAACGAGATTTAGATAATACCCGTACTTGATCTGCCATAGCGATAGAATCGTTGGTTAATCCACCGTCGGGAGCTTTAATTAATACCTGAGTGGGATAAACTCGTTTACCAGTTTGATAAGTAGTGCAGGGAATAGCCAAAACTACAGGGCTATATGTATTGATTGTAGCTCGACTAACGATGATCACAGGACGGGTTCCTCCTTGTTCAGAACCCTCAACAGGTTCAAGTCTAGCATCATAGACTTCTCCCCGGTTCATACAGGAGATTCTCCCAATTGCAACGCTTCCCAACTCGCTACGGCAAACTCAGCCTCCATCTGTAGCACTTGAGCTTGATACTCTGGATCTTGTGCCATTTCAATCAGTGCTGCATCAATTTCTGATCGTTTACTCTGAGTTTGGGTTGTTACCCGATCGCGCATCAATGCTGATAATACTTCTAAAAGTTGCTGTTGCTCGTCAGGAGTGAGACTTTGAGCCTGACTCAGAACCTCGCTATAAGTAGACATAGGCTTTATGTTGAGATTTTTTGGCTGATTGTTATTATAGCACCGAATAGCTCATTACGCCTTCATGCCGAGTTTTTGATGAACTTCCACAGGTTCAAGACTGTTTTCTCCTGATTGTTTACGCTTCATTGACTCTAACAATTTCAGCTTAACTTCTTCCTTAACTTCTAAACCTGCATCAGCATCGCCCAAATATTCTTCTAAACACTGTTCAACGGTATGTCGAATCAAGTCCCGCAGTTGCTCAACTGTCATATCTTTGACTTGCATCTTAATCTCCTAGTCTGTGGGATTATCAATAAATAATAGCAACTTTAGTACAGTTGTCTCTGTAACTGAGCTATCCATTTCATGAATTTCGTTCCCGATCGACATATTCTTGAGCATCAATCCCATGCCAAATTTCCTTACCCAAACCTGATAATTCTAAAATACTGCGCTTGGGTGATAGAATCACCCGTTGACGAATATGTGTAAACAATTCAGAGATGAGTCGCATTTGCTCATCTGGTGCAAGTTTGAGAACCTGATTCAGTACCGTGCTGTAAGTAGACATAGACTCTGCATTAAGATTTTTGGGCTGATTGTCATTATAGCAATTTAGGATCGAGGGGACTGCGCGCGATCGCAGCTATCCCGTAGGAAATCGCCCTTATCTTCCCTGCATTGCGCCCTAATACACTTCACGACGATGAGCAATAACAGTCACAACCACCCGCTTTTGCTCCTCATCAATGTCATAAACAACCCGATAATCTCCAACGCGATAGCGATAGTATCCAGCTAAGTCGCCTTTGAGTTGCTTAATATTTGGATGACTGCGAGGGTCAGTTTTCAACATTTCAAAACATCGATCTAGCTTGCGTTGTAAAGAAGCTGATGCTTCTTCAAAAAACTCCTGAGCATCAAAGCTAAGAACCACTGAATAAAAATTCAGATTTTCATCAGTATTTTCGTTTGAGTTGCTCAACGGTCGTCACCTTACCTGCTGCTACATCCTTTTGGGCTTTATTAAATGCTTCTATAAAACCGGGAATTTTCAATAATTCTATCGTAGCTTCATTGCTTTCACGTTCTGCTAAATAAGCTAAAAAATCAGCCACAACGAGCAGCCGTTCAGGAGATAAGCTATCTATCGATTGCTTAAGGTTCTGGCGAAGTTCTTGAGTTTTCATAGTTCATAGCTGTTGAAAATTATTAGAGCTACCTGTTTAATTATACCAGATAGTCTGAAATTCACCAAAGTTAGATCGCCCTTTTATTCCAAGACCAAACTAATTAACTCCCTATCTCAGAGGTTTTCTGAACCGATGTCCATCAGGTTCTACAACGACAAATGACCCTTTTAGTTCTACTTCAGAGTAATTTTCTATAACTCCTGCTAGTTCCTTGTGAACTTCATTCACCATTTTAGGTAAGACTCGAAGGTAAATTACACCTGTTCCGATCGCCCTCACAAAAACAAGAATTCCGTAATCTCTGTCTCGCGTAACCAGGATGCGATTTTCTGTTTGGGCTACTCTCAGTATTTCTTCATCACTTGCTTGCGCTAGACCCATTTGAGCGACCACAATTACATCATGTCCTGCATCAATCAAAAACTTTGTGGTGACAGCGTACACATCTTAGTCTATCAGAAATTTCATAATTTAAGCTAATGCCAAATGCACATCTTCCGCCGCCACCAGTGCGATCGCATAACGCAAACACGCCCGAATATCATCCATTTCCAAATCTGGATAGTAATCTTGGATAATTTCTCCAAAAGAAAGCCCTTCATTTAGTAATTCGAGAACGCTCTGTACAGTAATGCGCGTACCCACTATGCAAGGCTTACCGAAGTGAATTTGAGGGTTGACGGAGATTCTGTCCATTTTGACCACGCAGCTCTATGTCTCTTCTATTTTAAGTCATCAAGTAGGCGATCGCAACTTGTCTCTTTTCACCAGCGAGCCGATCGCCATTTTTTCCCAAAAGTGCGATATTATTCATCCCTACCAGGGAAGTGGACGATCTTGACGCAACTCTCGCTGCCATTCCATCGGATCGCTAATATCAGCAAAGACATTACTTGCTGCTATTATTTCCAATATTTCAACTATTCTCTGACGGGGAAACTCAGCACTTAAAGTCGATCGCTCTTCTTGCAAAGTAACGTAAACTTTGACAGGCTCATCGCCCTGTTTTGGAACCTCATTAGCCCATTCTAAAAGGTTTCCCTTCAATATAGCCTCAAATATTCGCTGCATAGCTAATATCAACTATTCTTTATTTTTATTATTATAGCTCTTGATGACTGCCTCGCCCCTTTTCTTTCCTCTCTTACTCATCCCATTCTGCTCTAAGTTGCAACTGGAATTCCAAAGCATCCACACGATACGGCAAAAAACCGCGCCATCTCTTTAAATTTTTCCTGGACAATCTTTCACTGCTACCCTGAATATGGGTTGTTAGGCGATCGCGCATCAATGCTGACAATACTTCTAAAAGCTGCTGTTGCTCGTCAGGAGTGAGACTTTGAGCCTGACTCAGTACCTCGCTATAAGTAGACATAGGCTTTATGTTGATATTTTTGGGCTGATTGTCATTATAGCAATTTAGGATCGAAGGAAGTGCGATCGCCTTTATCTTTCCAAAGTGCGATATTATTCATCCCTACCAGGAAGTGGACGATCTTGACGCAACTCTCGCTGCCATTCCACCGGATCGCTAATATCCTCAAAGACATTACTTGCTGCAATTTTTTCTACCAACAGCTTCAATTTGAGTTCTTGGGAGGATATCCCCCGATCGCGACCAGCTTTATAATCTTGCCAAGCAGCTTCACTCTCTGCTATTTCTTCTGCTGAAATCACTTCATCATCTTCTGCAACTTCTTCTCGTAACTGAATCATTTTTTTCAAGTCTTCTAATAACCGCAGTTGGTCTGCAAGCGTGAGGCTTTTAACTTGATTCAGTACCTTGCTATAAGTAAACATAGACTTGGTTGTAAGAGTTTTTGCTTGCTCTCTATTATATCTCAATTTACAATTCTGGGAAATGCGATCGCCCTTTTATTCCCAAAGTGCGATCGCTCTTATACTATCTTGCACAATTTGTTGGCTGCTGCGAATTCACCTCAAAGGCGATCGCAAACTCCACTTGCGGCAGCAATCTTTTGATAATCCGCAAGTGTTCCTCGGCGTCGTTTCGGCGGCGAAAACGCGCAACTGTCAGGCGTTGCAGGTTGGGCAGGTGACGGTAAATCACCCACGGGTAAAGTTGTTGTTTGTAGTTCATCGTTGTTCTGTCATAGATTGCGAGCAAAATGAGACACTAGAAAGGCAGGGCTGATTTCCCGTACTCTGCCCTTTTGCTGTCTATATAGACATAGTGTCTGGACAAAATTGTTTTGTCAAGCGGTCTAGACACAATGTCACATTTTGTAATGATTAAGCGAAGACAACCTCAAGAAGAAGCTGGCGAATCACTGCTGAAAAAACTGAGAGATGAGTTAGGAATGTCCCAAGAAGAATTTGCTCGGCAAATTGGGACATCGGTACGCACTGTGAGTCGCTGGGAAGCCGGAGATAACGTGCCGACATTCACAATTGCCCAGATGAAAGCTTTGGCAAATTTTTTGCGATCGCGTGGGTTAACTCTTGATGACTTGCCCGATCGCTTTGGCCCGCCTGAGTGAGGAGGTGAGAAAAATAGGATACGATCGCCCTCGATTTGCCTTCGATCGAACGAAAGAGGAGTATTTTCGCAGAGCGATCGCCCTTGATACTATATTATAAATAGATGGGAATATTGAGCCATGAATAACGTCAATTATGCTGGAATGAGCGATCGCAAATTAAAGCGATACATTCTCACCTACAGAGACGATCGCAAAGCTTTCTATGCCTATGTAGTGACTTTCAAAGCACAAACTATCGAGGAACTTCGCCAATAATTCCAAAGTTCGATCGACGATGATATAATTTTAATCCGCTGGTGAGGCTGCTGCACCATCTTCAAAGTTAAACTCATTTTCAATTGATGCAAAAAATTGGGAAATCTGCTCAGTCGATGTGATGTGATAAACACTTTTGGTACTTCGCGCCCGATCGATATATTCGCGATATTTTGGGTTCAAATATTTGTCGCACAACCAAAGCACGCGGTAACTGGTAAGCGAACTCTTTAATATTGGGGTGTTTTCCGGCCAGCCTGCGGGTGGTTTAAAGTAACCCGACATCAGTCTTTTAGTCACCCACCAGAAATGCACGTATAGCGGTAGATCGATAAAAACCAGGGTATCCGCCTCATCAAGTCGCAGCCAGAGGGTTTCTATGCAACCAAACCCGTCAATAACCCATCTGTCAGTCTGCAAAATTTCTTGATGGGCGCGCTTAAAATCTTCCTTTGGAACCTCAGCGCCGCCCGATCGATATTGAATCTTGTCTAAGATGTGAAGGGGTAATCCAGTGATGTCCGATAATCTCTTGCTGAGAGTGGATTTACCGCCTCCGGTGTTGCCAAATACTGCTACTTTTTGCATAGCTACTCCTGCGCCCGAGTTCAAGTTTAATTTTAGCCGATCGACTTTGCGAACAAGTCCAGAGCGCGATCGACTTTTCGATACCGCTGCATTCTACAATAATTGAAAATGGTATGATTCCCCGGGTTCCGGCTGCTAGCGGCGAGGTGCGTACATAATCACCAAAACGCCCAGCAATGCAATCCACCCTCCTAGTAAATCGTATTTATCAGGAGCAACGCGATCGACAATCGGGCCTATACAAAAAGCAACAAAGATTGCATCATATTATGTCCGATCGAATGTCTTGCTGCTAACATTAAATCATTGATTTTTCCAGGGATTACTGCGATGGCTAAGTCTAAAACTTACATTGGCAAATTAAAACCTCGATATTCCTTCATGCTGAACCCGTATAGCGATATCCGGTTGAGCAAATGCCCGAAGTGTGAAAAACTGACACATCTGCGGAAATTTGCTTTGTTTATCTGGATTGAGGGCCTGGGCCCACTCATACAGGGAAAAACCTGTCGCTACTGCTCGAAATGCGAGTTAATTATGGCGCATCAAGATGAATTGGAGGCAGAATTGATATTAGGCTTGCAGAAAATCGCACCGCAGGCGATCGGCAATGACTATTTTGTTGTCGGAACCTTCGATAAAAAGGTGTGGCAGGGCGGACTCAAAAATGAAGAGAATTATTTGAACTCGGAAATGTTCAACTATTTGGCTGATTTCAAAACAATGCTGGATTTGGAGGTTGAACCGGGAGGTTGGTATCTAGAGTAGGTATTCGATTTGGGGAGTTGCTGGTGCGATCGTAGGGAATCGTCTCTTATAATTAAAGACTTAGCATTTTATTTTTGAGCAGGTACGTTGTTGCGCTTGGGCGCTCTTTTTGGGATATTGGAAAGAGCGCTAAAGCGCAACAACGTACCTGGACTTAATAGTTGTAGCAGCGAGAGTTATTACTGGCGACGCACATTATATTTAGAAAATCAATGGGGTAGGCACGCACCATCCACTACCCCTACAAATTGATTTAAATCATTTAGGATTGCTATATAACTTTGCTTTTTCGCCAACGATCGCAGCGATGGGAACCGCATAATGAATTTCATCGCCTCGAAAATGCGCGCCAATCCCCAGACTGTCAACACCAATATCTTCTCTAAAAAGTTGTCGCAGCTTATCATCATCGCCGGGGTTGGGGAAAGAAGCAGCTAACTGCTGTTCTAGTTCCAATTCTACTTTATAAAATGCTAATTTGACATTTTGCAGATTCGCATCTGCGACTAATTTCGGCAACTCTTCCAGAGTCAAGGCGCGAGTATGAGATGGATCGCGCAGCTTCTCAATATAGTTGTAAGCATCCACTTTTTCCGGTGGCATTGCCACATCAGCAATCAAAATGCGATCGCCCGCGCGACACACCCGAACCATCTCCGACAGCACAACATCGGGCTGCAAGAAGTGATGGAAAGCGTAACGACTCAGCACAATGGAAAAACTATCATCGGGAAACGGTAGCGTTTCGATATCGCCTTGCAGCCACGAGAGATTAGTCAAGTTTTTTTGCTCTGCCAAAATCTGGGCTTGTTCTAGCATTGCCGGTGTTAAATCGATGCCCGTAACGCGATTGGAAACTGCCGCAAAAGCACACGCCACAATACCCGGGCCGCAAGCCACATCTAGAACTGTATCATTGTCAGATACGCTTGCCATCTTCATCAGTAAATCGAGAGACTCTTGATTTGTGTGCCCGTACAAGTTAGAGAATGGCACAGCTTGACGGGTGAACTGATCGATGATGGATTCGTGATATGCGGTCATAGTTAAATTATGTCATTTTTTATGACTAGCGGGTGTAGTAGGAGTGACTTTTGCCACTCCTACAAAATTTATCTTATCCTTGTGGATTTTGTAATACACCACCTGCGAGAGCAGTTAAAATCGCCACGCCAAAGGCCAGCCGGTACCACACAAACACCCACGTATTCTGAGTTTGTAGGAACTTCATCAGCCAGGCGATCGACAAATAAGAAAATACAAACGCCGAAATCGTTCCCACTGCCAAAGTCACAACTCCAGCGTCGCCGATTCCTTCTCCTAAAACACCCTTCAATTCCACTAATCCCACCAAAGTAATTGCCGGAATTCCCAATAAAAAAGAAAACCGCGCAGCCGCGCCTCTTTCCAATCCCATGAACAATCCTGCTGTTAAGGTGGAACCCGATCGCGAACACCCTGGAATCAACGCCATTGCTTGGGCTAATCCCATTAAAATACCGTCTTGAACAGTTAATTTTTCATAAGTGCGAGATCGCTTGCCAATTTTTTCGGCTGTTGCTAACAGCAGCGACATAAAGATCGAAGCAATGGCGATGCTGGCCAAACTCCTCAATGGCGACTTGTCAAAATCTGGAACCAATATCTTGATTAACAGCCCAAAAAAGAGTATAGGTATTGTTCCTAAACCAATCCCCAAGGCCATTTTAAATTCCTGTGATTCGTAGTCGCGCCGCATTACAGCGTTGACTGCACCAAAAGTTATAGCTGTCAAGTCTTTCCAGAAATACCAAAGCACAGCCACAATGCTGCCCAACTGAATCACAGCAGTATAAGCAACACCCGGATCGCCCCATCCCAGGGCGATCGGCACTACCTTCAAATGAGCGCTGCTACTGATAGGTAAAAACTCTGTTAATCCTTGTACAATTCCTAAAACAATCGTCTGCACTAGATTGAGTGGAGCGGGCCCGGAAACATCAGCAGCAGGCGTTTGGGCGAGGAGTGCATCAAGCAAAGCTATCATTAGTTATGAATTCCCGGTTGTCAGTTTCTAGTCATCAGTTGAATTTAACATCTTGCACCCTTCTCAGAAGCGAGAAGCCCGCGCCACAATAAATTTATTTATTGTCGGGTTGGCACTTCCAGCTAGTTCCTGAAAATGCGATCGCAAACGGTGTTCTGGAGTCAGTAGAATCACCGTGCGATCGCTACAACAAGCAAATTATCATAGTCTATCCAAAACTACCCTAACCTACTCAGGAACATTTGCATACAGTTGCTGATACAATTAGGAAAGTTTTTCCATCTGATTTCGCCAGCCTACAGCAACTGCCAACAACTTATGATATTTCCCGAATCCCAAAAATTAATTGTTACTGCTGCTTCTGGCATCAGCTCGCTGCGGAGAATCTTCTCAGCCAGTCTGTTAACTGTGACGCTGGCACTTAGCTTGATACTGCTCACCGGTCAGCCGCCCGCCTTCGCAACACTCACGGACGATCGCTTCGACGGCACCATCTTCGCTCTCTACGCCGGCAACGGTTCCCTCGTTCCTCCTAAAGTCAAGCTCACAGATTCTTTCAACCGCAAAAAACCCGCATTGTTAGTTTTTTACACTGACGACAGTAGCGACTCCAAGCAATACGCGATCGTTGTCTCAAACCTCCAGGAATTTTACGGCCGCGAAGCAGATTTTATGCCGATAAGCATTGACTCTTTGCCTTCGCAACCGTCACCAAAAATAACCGAACCCGGTCATTATTACGAAGGTTTCGTACCTCAAACTGTCATCCTCGACCAATCGGGAAAAGTAGTTTTTAATGAAAAAGGACAAATACCTTTTGAGAAGGTAGATGATGCCTTTCGGAAAGTATTCGACTTGCTTCCTAGAGAAAAATCGCTCCCGCTCAAGCGCCGTGTCGTGAACGAACTTAACATCGAATTGTCCAATAAATAGCTAAGGATCGCGAATTAAATAAGTTACAATTTTTATTGTTATTGTGGGATGGGCGTCCCGCCCGTCCAAAAAGAGCGGGCGGGACACCCCACAAACTTGTGTAAGTTATTTAATTCTCATTCCTAATAGCTAATCGCCTATTCAGGACTTACGCAATTTTATATAGGACGAACGGGTAGCCAGAAACCCGGTTTTTCACCAAAATATATCGTTGCAGGGCTGAATTCTGCCAAAAACCCGGTTTCTCGACTCTGACGAACGGGTAGCCAGAAACCGGGTTTTTTCACCAAAATTATTGGTTACAGCCCGTAATTCTGCCAAAAACCCGGTTTCTTGAGTCGGAGTGCGATCGCAAACTATCCTAATTTTTTCACGAATTATCAACAGCATCAAATGAAGCAAATTATAAAAATATTATTAATGACAGTTTTGACTGTACTTTTAGTTTTAGAAGCAGCCGAAGCAGGGCGATCGATAATTAGTGCTTTTGGCGATAGCAGTTCCCGCAAACCCCTAGCTTTAGAGCGATATACAGGTGTCGCCTACCTCGAACCGGTGCAGTGTACGGGTTCGGTGTTAACCGGAGGATTGTACGTACTCACGGCCGCCCACTGCCTCAATGAAGGCGGGGTCAAGGTTCCTGCTGGAACTGCTGTAACGGCAACTTTTAAATTGCCCAGCGGTCAAGTTACTATCCCTGTTAGCAACTATTATATCCATCCGGGATGGACTGGTTACGAATCAGAAGTCGGAAACGATATTGCTATTTTAAAGCTTAAAAAAACCGCACCGCGTACTGTGGAACAGTACGAAATTAACAGGAATAAAAATGAAATTGGCAAGGTGTTTACAAAAATTGGCTATGGATATATCGGCCTGGGTAATAAAGGACAAAATGAGAATTCTAATTCTGAGGCGAAACGATATGGAGGTCAAAACCGCTACGATGCACTAGGCGAAATATTCAAAAGTTCTACTGAATCTGATATGTCTGAATTAGTCTTGGGGAGTCAGTTAATTTTTGATTTTGATGACGGAACCGCCGAACACGATAGTTTGGGGAGGCATTTTCCTAAATTAGCCGATCGCGGTTTGGGGAAAAATGAAATAGCTACGGCTAGCGGAGATTCGGGCGGGCCTTCGTTTGTGGACGGGAAAATTGCGGGGATTAGTTCTTGGGGTTATAGCGATCGCGGATTTTTCAAAACAAATATCGGCGATATTGATAAAATTGACGATAATGGCAGTTTTGGCGAAATTTCCGGCGACACGCGGGTATCATTTTATGCTAATTGGATTGACAAAGTGACAGGTGGAAGATAGAAGGTAGAATTTAAAATATAGACATCAATTGTTTAAACTTTAAACCATGAGTAGAACCTTAATTCCTGTGATTCTGGCCGGCGGTAAAGGCGAACGTTTTTGGCCGCTGAGTCGCAAGCAGCGCCCCAAACAGTTTCTCAGTCTCGACGGTAGCGGCAAGAGTTTGCTGCAAGCTACAGCCGATCGACTATTAACATTAGGTAACGGCTGGGAAGATTTGTGGGTAGTAACATCGGAAATGCTGGCCGACGGAGTGCGGGAACAATTGCCGCTGCTACCTCCTGAGAATTTGCTGGCGGAACCGGAAGGCCGGGATACTGCGCCGGCGGTGGCTTGGAGTGCGATCGAAATTGCGAAACGTTACGGTGAGGATGCGGTTGTCGGGTTTTTCCCGGCGGATCACTGGATTGGGGAACCGGAGGAGTTTGTCAAGACTTTGGAGGCGGCGGCTGAATTGGCGACAAAGGAAAGTGCGATCGCCACTTTGGGAGTCAAGCCGAGTTATGCTTCTACTGGTTACGGCTACATCGAACAAGGCGAGGAAATTGGCAGTTTTGGCGGTTTTCCGGCCTATCGTGTGGCTAGGTTTACAGAAAAGCCCGATCGCGCCACCGCCGAGGAATTTGTAGCCAGCGGCAAGTTTAGTTGGAATGGCGGAATCTTTGTATTTAAAGTTGGCACTGTCTTGACAGAATTGCGAAATCATGTGCCGGAAATGATGGCAGCTTTGGAAGCAAAAGGCGCTGCTGCTTACTCGGAATTGCCGAAAATTAGCATCGATTACGCGCTGATGGAGAAGACGCAAAAAGCCTGTGTATTACCTGTAGGCTTTAGTTGGGACGATTTGGGTGACTGGAATGCGATCGCCCGTTTGTTGCAAGGAGACAAGCCGAATGTCGAGTTAGCAAAACACATCGGAATTGATACCAAAGACGCTATTTTCTATGCAGCGGATGAGAATGAAGTCATCGTCACCATCGGTTTAGAAGATGTCGTCGTTGTCAGAGATGGTAATGTGACTTTGATTGTGAAAAAAGACAGGACGCAGGAGATAAAACAGGTGATTAAAGTATTGGGAGAAGATGAGAAATTGAAAGATTTACTGTAACTAATTCCGTAGGGACACGGCACTGCCGTGTCCTTACTCGATATCTATAATTCTAGAATTACATAATTTCTACTAAATCCAACACAAAACCCGGCAGTACATCTTCCCCTGAAAGAGTGGCAGGATTTTGGAGAATTTCCACATCTTGACCGGGGCGATAAATTTCTACCCGCCGATTTTGCCTGTCAATTAACCAACCCAATCTCGCACCGTTATCTATATATTCTTGCATTTTATCTTGCAGCTTTTTCAACGAATCAGTCTTTGAGCGCAACTCAACTACAAAATCGGGACATAAAGGAGCAAAACTGTCTTTTTGTTCCGGTGTTAAAGCATCCCACCGTTCTTTTTTGACCCAAGAGGCATCAGGAGAGCGATCGGCACCATTACGGAGGGTGAAACCTCCAGAAGAGTCAAAGGCAACTCCTAGATTATTTTGCCTGCTCCAGGCTTGAAGTTGATACGATAGATCCATATTGCGCTTGCTAGTTTCGCTGCCCGTTGGTGGCATAATAATTAACTCCCCTGATACTGTACGTTCAAATTGATAATCGCGGTTGTTCTGACAAAGCTGAAAAAATTGCTCGTCAGTTAAGTCTATGGATAATTCGATCGAGGTTGCAGGAGATTGGATGGCAATCATGTTTTTTATTGGGTTTGAAACACATTGAGAATTTGGCTTGTAATAACTTACTAATTCAAGTCTTTGACACAATTTTTCAACTCAATAATTTTAATTATAAAAAGATCGTGTCTGGTTTAACTGTAATATTAGCATGAGGATTAATGCCACCGCCAAAAACCGTAGCTTGCGGGGCGGAACGCCATCGCCCTCCCCCACACCCCAAAGTACGCGCGGCGCAGCTATCCCCAGCAGGAATTGCACCCATTCCCGCTATTTCTACCAAAGTTATTCCTCAAGACCAAGGTCAGCTTGGTTAACAGCGCTATCCTAGTAGTTATATAGCCCTTAAACCCGATCGACCCGGAGGCCACCACGTGTTCAGCCTAGTTCAAAACACTTCTCGCAAAGGAGAAATTCTAGAGGTCGTCTTCCGCAACGGTTGGGACTACATGAAAAGTCTCCTCACCGGCCGCAAAACCGACGCACCCAGTCTCCCAACTCCAGCGGTTCTCCGCAACATCCTCGTCGAATTAGGCCCAGTTTTTGTAAAATTGGGACAATTGTTGAGTACCCGTCCCGACCTTTTACCCGCTGCTTACATCGAAACCCTCTCTTCTTTACAAGCGGAAGTGCCGCCCGTATCATGGTTGGAAGTAGAAGCAATCGTCCGCCAGGAACTCAAACAGTCGATCGAAGAAACCTTCTCCAAATTTAACACTCAGGCGATCGCCGCAGGTTCGATCGCCCAAACCCACAAAGCTACCTTAAAAGACGGCCGCGAAGTCGCCCTAAAAGTTCAGCGCCCCGGTATTGATATTGTCATCGAACAAGACATCGCCGTGCTCCGAGGTTTAGCAGAACTTGTCATGCTGACAGACCTCGGTCAACAATACGATATTGTGGCCCTAGCAGAAGAATTTGCGATCGCCCTGCGTGCAGAATTAGACTTCATTCAAGAAGCCAGCTACACAGACGAACTGCGCCGCAATTTATCAAAAAGTCGCTGGTTTGATCCCACACAAGTTGTCCTCCCAGAAATTAACTGGGAATTAACTACAAAAAAACTCTTAGTCATGGAGTGGCTGAACGGAGTCCCAATTTTGTCAGGCGATTTGCAAGGAATTCGCCACAAAGGAGATATAAATGCCGAACGCGAAGAAATTACAACCCTGCTTTGCCGCGTTTTCTTCCAGCAGTTATATATTGACGGCTTCTTTCACGCAGACCCGCATCCAGGCAACTTATTTTATCTCAAAGACGGCCGGATAGCTTTGCTCGACTGCGGCATGGTCGGCAGATTAGACCCGCGCACCCAACAGAATCTGACAGAAATGTTGCTGTCAATTGTCGATTTAGATGCTCAGCGCTGCGCTCAATTAACATTGCAAATGGCAGAATTTGCTCAGCCTACAAGTTTAGCTAATCTAGAGAACGATTTGGCTCGAATGCTGCGGAAGTATTATAATGTCAGCTTGTCGCAAATGAACTTGTCGGAAATTTTTTATGAAGTGCTGGAAATCACTCGCAAAAATAAGATTAGGCTTCCCAGTAATCTCGGTTTGTATGCAAAAACTCTCGCTAATTTAGAAGGAGTAGCGCGTTCTTTTAATCCCAGATTTAATATTGTAGAACAGGTCAAACCGCTGATGACCGATATGTTTCGGCGTCAGTTATTAGGAGAAGACCCGGTGCAAGCTTTGCTGAGAACTGCTTTGGATCTAAAAAGCTTATCTTTACAATCTCCGCGACAGGTGGAAGTGCTTTTAGACCGAGTTACTTCCGAAACTTTGAAGTGGAACTTGACGCTAAAAGAACTCGACCCGCTGCGTCGCACTTTGGGGGATTCAGCCAACCGACTTTCTTTTAGTATTGTCGTGGGTTCGCTGATTATGGGAGCGGCAATTATCTCTTCTAACGCGCAAACTGCTCAGCTATCTTTTCTGAGTAATGGTTTGTTTGGGGCGGCGAGTTTTTTGGGTTTTTGGTTGATTGTGAGTATTTTGCGATCGGGTCGTTTGCGGGGATGATTGGTACAAGATCAGTATGTGTTGTGGAACAGGCATCTTGCCTGTTCTTGAGAATCGTGGTACAAGATCAGTATGTGTTGTGGAACAGGCATCTTGCCTGTTCCTAAGAATCGTGGAAGATGTAGAATATAGCCTAATGCAACAACCGCATAAAGGTAGGCTATGTCACAGCATGATTCTTCTCTCCCAAAGTCGGCAATTAGAGACAACCGTCATCGCGGAAATGTGGGCAATTTTTTGAAAGCCAAGGTCGAGGAAAACTCAACCCTATCCATTGTTTCTGCTTACTTTACAATTTATGCCTTTGATGCTTTGAAGGAACAACTTCTAGGTATTAAAAGCTTGAAATTTTTGTTTGGTGAACCGCGCTTCATCAAGTCCCTTGACCCCAGTAAAACTGATAAAAAGGCGTTCCAAATTGAGGATCAGGGCTTGCAGCTACAGAATCGGTTGCAGCAAAAACGGGTTGCGAAAGAATGTGCAGAATGGATTGAGAAAAAAGTCCAGATACGGTCGGTCAAGCAATCTAATTTACTGCACGGCAAAATGTATCACATTGCTCAGAACGGAACTGAAAATGCTATTATGGGCAGTTCTAATTTTACCATGCGGGGACTCGGATTAGGTAAAAATAACAACAATATTGAACTCAATTTAGAAGTAGATAGTAAACGGGATACCCGCGACCTTAAAGCCTGGTTTGATGAACTCTGGAATGATGCCGAACTAATCGAAGATGTCACACAAGATGTGCTGCTGTACCTAGAGCAACTTTACCAGAATAATTATCCTGAGTTTATCTACTACAAAACTCTGTTTCATATCTTCGAGACATTTCTCGATGACCTAGAAAAAAGCGATATTCTCAGCGAACAGCTACACCTATTTGATACAGAAATCTGGAAATCTCTATTTGAATTTCAAAAAGACGGAGTTAAGGCAGCCATCAATAAAATCCGACGATATAACGGGTGTATTATTGCTGACAGCGTTGGTTTAGGTAAAACATTTGAAGCTCTCGCGGTGATTAAATATTTTGAACTTCGCAATGAAAAAGTTTTGGTTCTTTGTCCCAAAAAACTCCGCGATAATTGGACTGTATATCTAGCACAAAACAATAGCGATCTCAATCCTTTGGTTAAAGACCGCTTCAACTATACAGTCCTGTCTCACACCGACTTGAGTCGTGACTCTGGTTACTCTGGGGACATTAATTTAGCAACGATTAATTGGGGTAACTACGACTTGGTAGTTATTGATGAATCGCACAATTTCCGCAACAACATCAAGAGCAAACGGGACGAATCTGGCAATCTAATTAGAAAGAGCCGTTACGAAAGGCTGATGGATGATATTATCAAGAGCGGTGTCAAAACTCAGGTGCTACTCTTATCAGCAACTCCGGTTAACAATGATTTAAAGGATTTGCGGAATCAACTTTATTTTATAACAGAAGGTAGCGACGCTGCGTTTAGGGAATCGCTGGGAATTGTTAGTCTGCGCGATACACTAGCTGATGCTCAGCGGAAATTTACCAAGTGGGCAAAGAAAAGTCGCGATCGCAAAACTAGCGAACTCCTGGAAGAACTAAGTTCTGCTTTCTTCAAACTGCTTGACGAATTGACGATCGCCCGATCGCGCAAACACATTCAAAAATACTACAAAGATGCGATCGCCCAATTAGGCGGCTTTCCAGAACGGCTCAAACCCATCTCGGTATTTCCTGAGATTGACCGAGAGGGTGAGTTCATGTCCTACGAACAGCTTAACAGTGAAATTTCTAAATATCAACTCTCCCTATTCAACCCTTCAAAATATGTCCTGCCGCCATACCGTTCGGCTTATGAAAATAAAAGAGTGCAAAACTTCAAACAGAGCGATCGCGAACGCTCTCTGATCGGCATGATAAAGGTTAATTTTTTGAAACGCCTGGAAAGCTCGGTGAATTCCTTCGCTATCACAATGCAGCGGACTATTGACAAAATATCCGAGTTACAAAAACGACTCGAATCCTTCAAGAATTGGCAAGACGAAAACGCGGTAATTGATTTCAACTATTTAGAGTTTGAGGCAGAAGAAGACGAGGATTTACGAGCGGCGTGGGAGGTTGGCAAGCTAAAAGTTAAAATGCTGCACCTCGATGTCGAAACCTGGTTAAAAGACCTAAAAAACGACAAGAAACAGCTTAAACAAATCTACAATTCTGCCCAAAGCATTTCTGTTGAACGCGATGCCAAGCTGGCTGAGTTAAAATCACTAATCGCCGAGAAAGTCAAGCATCCTACGACTAACAAGCATGGTCAACCAAATCGCAAGGTTTTAGTCTTTACTGCCTTTGCAGATACCGCAGTCTATCTCTACGAAGGATTGCGGGAGTGGGCTACATTAGACTTGAAAATTAACTTAGCTTTGGTGACTGGTGGTTCGGCGAAAAATCAGACTACCTTTGGCAAAAATGAGTTCAATCACGTCCTGACAAATTTTTCACCTTTCGCCAAGAAACGCGCCCAAATTCCATCTATGCGGCAAGACGGCGAGATTGACCTATTAATTGCCACAGATTGTATATCAGAAGGGCAAAATTTACAAGATTGCGATTATCTGATTAACTACGACATCCACTGGAACCCAGTCCGAATTATCCAGCGGTTCGGTAGGTGCGATCGCATTGGTAGCCCCAATCACACCGTACAATTAATCAATTTTTGGCCGACAGAGGACCTGGATCAGTACATCAATCTGAAAAATCGAGTAGAAGCACGGATGGCTTTAGCGGACATAGCTGGTACATTTGAAGATAATCTGCTGGAGGTAAAGGAGATTCAAGAACTAATTGAGAGTGATTTGAAATACCGCGACAAGCAGTTGCTGCGATTGAGAGACGAGGTGCTGGATATCGAAGATTTCACCGAAAGTGTCGCCCTAACGGAATTCACTCTCGATGATTTCCGAATGGAACTAGCCAAATACATTGAGAGCAACCGCAAACTACTCCAAGATGCTCCTTTAGGACTTTATGCAGTAGTTCCAACTAACTCGGAGTACCCGATAATTGCTCCTGGCGTAATTTTTTGCCTCAAACAAAAAGGCGATTCTCTTGATAATAAAACCGTCAACCCGCTGCAACCATATTTTGTAGTTTACGTGCGCGAAAATAAGGAAGTGCGATTGAGTTTTGCTCAACCCAAACAAATACTTGAAATATATCGGTTGCTGTGCGCGGGATGTACGGTTCCCTATGAAGAGTTGTGCAATTTGTTCGATCGAGAAACTAATAACGGATTTGATATGAGTTTGTATAACGATTTGCTCAAGCTGGCCGTTGATTCAATTGCAGATATTTACAAGAAGCGGAGCATCGGCAATCTGCTGTCTAGCCGCCGTGCTGTGTTGGTTGAGCAAGCGCATCAGGTTAAAGCAACAACGGATTTTGAACTGATTACCTGGCTGGTGATTAAATGAGCGTCAGCGAACAACAAGCCAAAGCATCTATCAATCAAGCTTTAAGTAGTTTTGCAAAGGGAAAACTAGCGGATAACGCCCGTAATTTGTTCTTTACTCTTGGATACCGCAGTGATAAAACTCTTCCGTTTTATCCTAATAGTTCGGAGAATTTTATTGCCGAATTTGACATAGATCAAAAGCTCAACTCCCAAAAAGCTCTCTTAGAGGAATGGCTGTCGGTTGATTTTCTCTTCCAGTTTACCGGGACAGAAATTGCAGATAATGACCAGTTTGTCGAATTTGATACTAGCAGTGGTGAGAGTGCCTTTTTTACTTCGTACTTGTTTTTCGCGATCGCACTGCGGAGGAGTGCGTACACTATAGAACAACTTGACGGGATTATCCGCGAGATTAATAAAATTTTACCGATTCCCGCGATCGTTCTTTTTCAGCATGGAGAAACTCTGACTTTATCCATTATCAACCGTCGCCAACACAAACGCAATGAATCTGAAGATGTATTAGGAAAAGTCAAACATATTAAAGATATCCCATTCGCCAGTCCGACAAACTCTCATTTAAAAATGCTCTTCAATATTTTTTTGACAGAGTTGTATGAAAATCATGGCTTTAGCAACTTTGACGAATTTCATGAAGCTTGGCATAAAACTATTCCTGACAACATCGAATTTAAAAAAGATCGTATACTGTCAGATTCGCTTCGGGTTTACCTGCAACAAATCTGTCGAATTCCCCTGCTCAAAGCTTACGAAGAAATTGAATTAGCTCGTAAAATTGCTGAGTTAGAGTTAGAGGGGAGCCGAAAAGCTAAAGACAAAATGGTAGAGTCTAACTTGCGGCTGGTAGTCTCAATCGCTAAAAAATATCAAAATCGAGGGCTGGATTTCTTAGACTTGATTCAGGAGGGAAATATCGGTTTAATCAAGGCTGTAGAAAAGTTTGATTGCACGAAGGGAACCAGGTTTTCTACCCACGCATATTGGTGGATTCGTCAGGCAATTACGCGGGCTATTGCCGATCGATCGCGGACTATCCGCCTACCAGTTCACGTTTATGAAACTATCTCGAAGATTAAGAAAACTACCAAACAGCTTTCTCAAGAAATCGGCCACAAGCCTACCGAAGAAGAAATCGCTACTAAAATGGAGATGACAATTGTAAAAATGCGATTGGTTATTCAATCGGCTAAATCTATCATTTCCTTAGATACTAAAATGGGTGATTATGAAGACTGTACATTGGGAGAGTTGATTGAATTCGATGGAGAAACACCAGAAGAACAAGCATCTAAAAAATTGTTTACCGAAGATTTAGAAAGCGTTTTAGATACTCTTACCCCTCGACAACGTGACATTATTCGGATGCGATTCGGATTGGATGACGGCAGCGAGAAAAGTCTACAGGAAATCGGCAATATATTTAATCTTACCCGCGAGCGGATTCGGCAAATTGAGGGTAAGGCTTTACTAAGATTGCGCCATCCCAACCGCAACAGCATTTTAAAAGATTATATTCGCCCTACACCAGTTTATCAAACTGAGACAAAAAGACCGATCGCCAAACCGAGCCAGCCCAGACAGTTCAATATCTCAGAAAACTTGTCTCCCAGCCGCGACACTTTCTTACTGGAGCCTGTTCGTGATAAAATAGTTGAAACAGCTAATACGACCGAACCATTAATTCCTTTTAACAATTTCATAGAAAAATCAAATATAGAACAAACAAAGTTGGCTCAGACTCACCTGTCAAGTGCCGATGGAAGTCAAAACAATCTCACCTATGCAAATTTGAACGAGCATAATTTCCACATTGCCGAACTGACAGAAAATGACTTAAATAAAGCGATTAAACCGATGAAACAAAATTCAGCAGACTTACTCAAACAACTCACCGCACTAGAAGATGTTTTTTCCCAATTAGAGAAACGGCTGTCAGAGGCGAGTCGAAAGTTGCTAAACCCTGGTATACCTATATCTCAAAAGCTGATTCAAGAACTTGACGAGTCCCATAAAAAGTTTATTCAGCTTCGCGACAAGGTGCTAGAAGTGGCTGAATATTTGGCAGTATCGACAACGCTGAAAGTTGAAGAAATTTGTTCTTTAACAGATATCAGGTCTGTACTTGAGCGTGTGGATTTGGCCGAGAAGCAAAAAAGTGCGATCGCCCTTGTCCGCGACTCTGCTTTGAGGGTTCTGGAACGAATTTTAGCGATCGCCCATCGAGTAGAGAGCAATTTTCAGTCATTGCTGGAATGTCAGGAAAAAGCCCGCGAACTTCAACGCGCCATCTCCGAATCCCACAAGTCTGACTTGCATCCCGACACCCAAATCTTGGCTGATGGCAATCATCCATTCTGCAAACTTCTAACACTAATTTCAGAATGGGAAGAAGCAGATGACGAGCATTTAGCTTCTTTACAGGATGCCGTAGCAGAATCATTTGGAAGAACTCTGGCGATGGCAGCAGTAAGAGGAAAACTGATGATCCAGGCGGAAGCAATACCAGATTTGCCTGCTGTTTCTACTAACAATAACTTAGACGAAACTTCCTTAGTTGATGAGCCGGAATCTGAAACTGTTCCTGTTGTCGAACAACCACCAGTAGCAGAGTTGAACTCGGTATTGACAGAGGAGGCGATCGCGCAGCCAACCCCTGAATATATCCCAGATATTCCACCAACAGAACCGCCAACCACAACTCAGATTGAGCTGCCAAATTCTGAAAATAAGCAAGGAAAAAAAGTTGAAAATCAGGCTGATTATACCAGAATTTGCAGTGTATTGGAGCAAGGCGATATCCTGACGGCTAAGGAATATATATCTATGCTGCAAGAGCGGCGATCGCTTCCTGAACCAGAGGAAAAGAGAGATGCTTTTAAAGACTTCTTCGAGCATAAGTATGCTGCGATCGAAAAAGTGCTTGAGGAGTGCGATCGCGATCGACAAAAAAAGCAAGAGCTAATTCCCAATATTTCCAAAGGAAAAAGTATCGCCAAAATCCAGATACCGCAGGGGGCTCAAGCCAAAAAAGCCGCTGAAATGCTAGACGCTTGGTTTGCAGCCAAGGGAAGGAAGCAAGAAATCACAGAGAAAGATGCTCGCCAAATTCTCAGCAACCTCGGTTTTAACATAACATCTCTTACATTTAAAAAATCAGGACAAAATACCTGGATTGACGTTAAAGCTGAGCCGATATTTGACCAAAATCGCTGTCCTGTGTCTGCCTATGGTTCAGCCGCGAAGGGTCATTACCGCATTCTTTGCGTATGGGATAGACCGAACGAACAGGATCTCCTCAATGCCGTTGGAGAAACTGCTCTTGGAGGGCCGGTCTTCGTCTTTCATTTTGGGCGAATGACCGTCAAGAGACGCCGAGATTTGGCTGATTTATGTCGGCAGCGTCGGAGCACTTTCATTGTTATAGATGATGTGCTGATGCTCTATCTTTGCGGAGAACAAAAAACACGCCTACCTGTATTGTTTGATTGTACCTTACCCTTTACTTTCCTAGAACCGTATAAAACCGCAGCAGGAGAGGTTCCCCCTGAGATGTTTTACGGGCGAGTACGAGAACGGGAATCCATAATCGATCGAGAAGGTTCTTGTTTAATTTATGGAGGCCGCCAGTTAGGTAAAACGGTTTTGCTTAAATATGTACACCGGACTTTTCACGCAACCGACGCGGGCAGGAACGCCCTATTTTTGGATATCAAAGAAATTGGACGCAAGCAACTGTTAGATAAGATTTGGCATCTACTAAACGAAGAATTGGATAAATTAAAAATTCCCGATACCAACCGGCGAAATTCCGTCCGCGAAAGCAGCTTGCAGCGGATTAAAAGTTGGCTAGAATCGGACAATCAGCGGCGCTTTTTGCTGTTGTTGGATGAGGCAGATAATTTCTTGGAAGCTGATGGTAAGGAGGATTTCCTGCGCTGCGATGAGTTCAGAAAATTAATGACGGAAACTCACCGACGTTTTAAGGTGGTCTTTGCCGGATTGCACAACGTTCTGAGAACCACTAGACAAGCAAACCATCCGCTGGCTCACTTTGGCGCGCCTATCTGCATTGGGCCTCTGCTGAATAATGGTGAAATGCGAGCCGCAACAGCTTTGGTAGAACGTCCGCTGGCTAGTCTTGGCTATCGTTTTGAATCACCAAATTTAATCCCGCGCATTCTGTGGCAGACTAACTATTATCCGAGCTTGATTCAACTTTATTGCGAGCAGCTACTCAAGCACATCACTAACCCAGATATCCCTACTTTCGATCCTAAAATTAGTCCGCCTTATGTGATTACTTCTCGCCATGTAGAAGAAGCTTATCAAAGTCAAGACCTTCGCAATAATATTCGCGATCGCTTTAAGTTGACACTGGGACTCGATCCGCGCTACGAAGTAATTGCCTACTCAATTGCTGATGGTTCTCAGCAGAATGAAACAGGTATGGAGGATGGGTTTTCTGTATCTTGGATTCGCGAGCAAGTCTTGTATTGGTGGTCTGACGGATTCGCGGGAAGGTCATCGGAAGATGAAATTCTTGCTTTACTAGAAGAAATGATAGGATTAGGAGTTTTACGAGAAAGCAATCCAGGTTACTTCACTCTGAGAAATTCTAATTTAGCCTTGCTTATGGGTACGCAACCAGAAATTGAAGCAGAACTTCTGAGACACCGCGAACCTCCACATGAATACGAACCTGCTACTTTTCGGTCTCCTCTTTTGGTTAAAAATAAAGCTGATTCCCAGCGCAGTCCTTTAACTGTTAAACAGGAATCAGAACTTCTGCTCCGCGAGTACGGTGTCTCTATTATATTTGGGTGCCAAGCCGCAGGAATTGACGATTTGAGAGTTTTTATGGAAGCAGCATTTAGTAAGAAGGATTGCAAAGTTCACTATTTAGAAAATCTCTCAGATCGATCGGATTTCAGCCAGCGTTTGACAGAAATTAGTAACCGTCGCAAGAAAGATACCACGACGCTCGTTGTTGTATCAGCCACCACTTCTTGGAGTAAGGATTGGGTTGATGAGGCAATTAAGAAAATCAAAAGATTGAAAAAAGAGGACTCATTTCTCCAGCTTGTTTTTGTCGCCTATCCTCAGAAGGCTTGGCAGTTAGTTATTCATAATTGGACAGGTTTTGATTCCTTTAAGGAACTGAGATTTTTAAGTCTCAAACCTTGGCACGATGCCGCGCTGCGACATTGGTTGGAAGATGCCAATTTGCCGAGCAAACTAGAAGTTAGAAATAAGATTACGGCAGTTACAGGGAATTGGTCAAACCTCCTGCAAGAATTCTATCAATTTGCTCAAGCTAATCCGCATTGCTGGCAAGATTCCTTGGCCCAACTGAAGAATCAATTTAATAAATCTGACAAATTAATTAATTCAATGGGTTTTGACGGTTGCGAACCTCAAAGAAAACTGGTGATGAGAACTTTAGCTGAATGGGGAGAAGCAGTCGCGATTGAGGTATTAATTGAGGTTCTTGATGATGTACCGCCTGAAGTTGTCAAGCAGACTCTCAGATGGGCTGAACTCCTCAGTCTTGTCTCGCATTTAGGAAATCAGAAGCAAGATGGTAAGGATTACTGGCAGATTGACCCTGTAGTTGGTCGTCTGCTCGAATCTATGGCAGAGTAATACGCACTTTCTGCTGTGCGATGTACTTAAGCACATCTCTGACTTAAGATAGGCGATCGCCCGCAGCAACTAAGTCTAAACTAGAAACTGTAGTTAGATTCAGGTTTGTATTAGGGACTTTAGTCCCTCCAAATTCAGGACTTTAGTCCTGACTACAAACCTATGTTAAAGTAAGATTAGAGATAGATATTATTTTAAATGAGCAAACTTAACCCAGTGTTATTAAGTCAAAAACAGCCTGAATTAGGATTGGTCTGCATTACGACTTCCGATGCAGTTCGTTTCCGCACAGTCACGCGGAAGCGGCTGTTGCAACTTACAGAAATAGAACAAGAAAAAGTATTGCGCGAGTTGTATGCAGATAACTTAAAAAGACTTGACAAAGCGCTTGATTTCTGCTACGCCAATGGGATTAAATTGTATCGCATGACTTCTGCACTCTTCCCTTTTGCAGATATAGATTTGGGGGAAACAGTTTTAGATTCGATGAATGAGGAATTGCGAAGAGTTGGCGATCGGGCAATTGACCTCAATATCCGTTTGGTGTTCCACCCCGATCAATTTGTTGTCCTCAGTTCCGACAAGCCGGATGTTGTGAAAAACAGCATTAAAATTCTGGCGACTCATGCTTTAATTATGGATATGTTGCAACAGCCCCGATCGCCCTGGGCACTGATGAACATTCACGGCGGTAAGGGCGATCGCACTTCGCAACTCAAATCAGTCATCCGCGACTTACCCGAATCTATTCGATCGCGCTTAACCTTTGAAAATGACGAATACGCCTACAGTTCGTCGGAATTGTTAGACGTTTGTCTCGATACAGGCGTAGCAATGGTTTTTGACGCGCACCACCACGTCATTCACGAACATTTAGAAAGTTACAACGATCCAAACGTTGCCGAAATGCTCGCAGCAGCCCGCACTTCTTGGCCTGTTCCTGAATGGCAATTAGTCCACATATCAAATGGCAAAGAATTTTTTGCAGATCCGCGCCACAGCGACTTGATTGTAGATATGCCCAATTGCTATTATGATGCTCCTTGGATTGAAGTAGAAGCTAAATTCAAAGAATTAGCTATTGACAAGTTGCGCGCCGAATGGTTGTCTGCAAATGTTCCACAATTTAGCAGTGTCTCCTAGGGGCGGGTTCGCCAACAATCTCGGCCTAATACGAATAATCTCAAAAACCCGCCCCCACCCAACGGTAAATCGCAATCTACTTTCTTGTTAATACCAACTATAAATTATGTGCGGCAGATTCACGTTAAATACTCCAGCTAAAATCATCGCCGAATTCTTCAAACTCTCGGAAATTCCCGACATCAAACCGCGATACAACATCGCCCCAAGTCAATCAATTGCTACCGTCACAGTTTCTCCCGAAAAAAATCAGCGACAGTTTCAATTTATGCGCTGGGGTTTGATTCCCAGTTGGGCAAAAGATATGAAAATCGCCAGCCATACGATTAATGCCCGATCGGAAACAGTAGCAGAAAAACCTGCTTTTCGCAGCGCCATCAAGCACAGGCGGTGTTTGATAATCGCTGACGGCTTCTACGAATGGCAACCGCAGGGCAAGAAAAAACAGCCTTACTATTTTACAATGACAAACAGCGAACCTTTTGCGTTTGCCGGTTTGTGGGAAAATTGGGAATCTGCCGAAGCAGAAAACATTGTATCTTGCAGTATAATTACTACTGCTGCTAACGAAACAGTGCAACCCGTGCACGATCGAATGCCGGTGATTCTCCCCGCAAGCGATTGGGAACAATGGCTCGATCCTTCTGTTGACAAGGCTCAGGAAGTTTTGCCACTGTTAAAGCCCTACGATCCAGCAGCAATGATAGCAAATGCCGTAAGTGCGATCGTCAACAGTCCAACTAAAGACAGTCCTGAGTGCATTCAAGCTATCCCCTTATAACTCGGCGGTGTGAAACCGCGTCTACACACAGGAAGTCCGCCTCCGCAGACTAAGAAGTCGAGGAGTATTACAGTTAAACTCAGTTGTGATATTCTTAAAGACTTTTCTTCATCTTAACATCACTGAAAGGACAAAAAATATGATCGGATACGTTACAATCGGCACAAACAATCTTGAACGTGCAGCCAACTTTTATGATACTTTGCTTGCTGAAATTGGCGCTCAACGATTCATGGAATTCGACCAATTTATCGCATGGAGCGTTTCTCCAGAGATGCCAGGACTTGCTATTACAAAACCATTTGATGGTAACCGAGCAACTGTTGGCAATGGAGTAATGATAGCTCTTCAAGTTGACAGTCCCGAAAAAGTCAACTTAGTTTATAACAAAGCGATCGCACTTGGCGCTCAGGATGAAGGAGCAGCAGGGCCGAGAGACGCTTTGCCGGGGTTTTATGCGGGATATTTCCGGGATCTTGATGGAAATAAGTTGAACGTGTTTTGTATGATTGAACCAAACAGTTAAGATTTTTCGGATCCGACTAAAGAAACCGGGTTTTTTCGAGTTTCTCCACTGTCATCAAGTATTCTCGTAAAAACCCGGTTTCTGACTACCAGTGCGCTAACGATAAAAGATGACAACATCAGAACCAGAGGTAAAACTGATTGATTTCAGCCAAGAAAAGGCAACAGATTTTATGTTGCCTCAGCCTGCTGTCTTGACAAGTTCGGGATGGGATAAAATCTATTACGAACACCATCAACAGCCGCAGTTTGACACGCCCGAACATCAAGGTACATGGCACGTTATTGCCCATTGTCCTGCTTTTGATGTATCGGGAGAGCGATCGGGAGAACGATGGTTGGATGGTAAGCTGAAAACAGAAGCCCGGAATCAGGGAGACATTGCGGTGATTCCGGCGGGTATTTCCCAGCGCTGCAATTGGAATACTTTATCTGAGTTTACCATTTTGGCGATCGCCCCTACACTCCTGGAACAAGTGGGTCAAGATTTGGTAAATTGCGATCGCATTGAACTCATTCCTCATTACATGGAAGAACAAGATATCCTGATTCAAGGGATATTCGGCGCTTTAAGACAAGAATTAGAATTTGGACAAATCGGCGGTTATTTGCTGATTGATAGTCTTAAAACCGCATTAGCGATTCACCTGTTGCGGAATTACTGCACCACACAACCTCGGCTTTCTAGCTATACGGATGGATTATCTAAACCCAAACTGCAACAGGTGAGGGAATATATTAACGAACATCTTCATCAAGAGATAAAACTAATTGAACTTGCTGCGATCGCCCAAATCAGCCCTTATCACTTTTTACGCCTGTTCAAGCAAAGCATGGGCATAACACCTCACCAGTATATCTTGCAGCGCCGCATCGACAAAGCCAAGTATCTGTTGCAAGAGAGCAAACTGAGCATCGCAGAGATTGCTTTCCGAGTCGGATTTTGCGATCAAAGTCACTTGACTCGATGTTTCAAGCACCTGCTGGGGATGACACCTAAACAATTTCAGTCAGGGCGATCGCAATAATCTACCAAAATCCCGCAATTTTTTTCTAGAATTCAGAATCGCCAATTTTCTAAGCTATGAGCAGGATTAGAAAACTGAACGAGCGAAGCTGGAAAAAGCAAATGAAAAATAGCGAAATTAATACCACAACAGTCAAAATCCTTAACAACAACTTACAAATCGATGCTTACTTAGCCCAACCAGTAGAAAAGGGAATTTTTGCTGCGGTTATTGTGTTTCACGAAATCTTTGGTGTCAATGAAAATATTCGGGATATTACCGAATTGATAGCACAACAAGGATATATAGCAATTGCACCTGCGATGTATCAACGTATTGCTCCCGGTTTTGAATTTGGGTTTAGCGAACCAGATATTGGTTATAGTCCAGAAGCTTACCAATTGGGGTTGCAATACTATCAACAAGTCAAATATTGGGAAATATTCAGCGATATTCAAGCAACTATTGCCTATCTAAACACATTACCCAACGTTAAAGCTGATTCTATTGGCTGCATTGGTTTTTGCTTTGGTGGTCATATTGCTTATATGGCTGCAACCTTACAGGATATCAAAGCAACTGCTTCGTTTTATGGCGGGGGGATTACAACTTCTAGCTATGGAGAATATACTCCAACTATCGATCGCACATCGGCAATCAAAGGCACGATTTATACATTTTTTGGTACGAAGGATACATTGGTTTCACAGGAAGAAAACCAAAAAATTGAGGCAGAATTACAGAAACATCAAATCAATCATCGTGTATTTCGATACGATGCAGGACATGGATTCTTTGGTGGATTGTTCGTAGATAAGTACCCGTTTTTAGCACACCATCCTAATATAATAGGATACAGAGAAGCTGCTGCTGATGCGTGGCAACAGGTTATTGAACTCTTTCAAAACAAACTTTAAAGCTTACCAGCGAGATCGTTAGTATTTGAAAGCAGATGGTAGAAGGCATAATTAAAAATTCAGCTTTCTACCTTCTGTCAACTGTCAACTGTCAACTGTCAACTGTCAACTGTCAACTGTCAACTGACTAAATTAACTGTCGTACATCCGGGCTTCGGCCGCGTCGGGATTTTCTTCGCAATACTCGTCAAAAGCCGTTTTTTCAAGCTTGATCGATCGCTGGTGAGCGGCCTCAGCCTGCATTTCCTCTACGATGTCCCAAGCTACGGCGCACTGTTTAGAAGTAGCACCTTTCTCTGAACAGACTGTTCTAGCATCGGCGATCGCCTTTTGAATTTCATCCTCAAAGACAACACTCTTCGGCTTCTCAACAAAATCACTTTTTGTCAAAATATCCGTTACCGAAATAATGCCCAGCAGTTTGTCCTTAATCACCGGAGCTCGACGGATGCGGGTATTGGCGAACAACCTCGCCACATATTCCACGCCCAAGTCGGGATTCACCGTGATGCACGGTTTGGTCATAATCTCGAAGACGCGGACTTTTTGCGGGTCTACTCCGTAGGCTGTTACTTTGTAAACAATATCCGTTTCTGTGACTATGCCATAGGCGTCTTGTTCGTGGCGGCGTTCCACAATTAGCGCGCGCAGACACAGTTCGTTCATCATCGCCACTGCTTCAGCTACCGTTGCCGAACCACGAATGGTGACAACTTCCTTTGTCATAATATCTTGGGCTTTCATCATCATTTTTTCTTGCTCCCAGCTCATACACTTAGAGTGTATCTCGATTGTGGGACGCCTGATTTACCATGACTATCGCAACTTACGCCTGGGATCGCCTCCGCCTCCGAGAGTCCGCTCTTGGACGATCGGGCCCGCCTGTGTAAGACGATCGCCATCGCAAGAGTCAAGCATTCGGGCGATCGAGCCTTCAGCTTATTTTGCCCAATTTATCAGCCCCAGTCTCAAAGAAGTAAAAGTTAACACAAACAAACCAACTGCTTGCGCTCGCACAGATCCCCGCCTCTGATAAACTTGATGGCTGGGAGTGCAAAAAGCACAAGGCACGCAAGACTTAGTTGGGAGTATATAGTTCGTGGATAATGCAATCGGTTTAGAGATTATCGAAGTAGTTGAGCAGGCAGCCATCGCCTCCGCTCGATTGATGGGCAAAGGCGAGAAAGATGAAGCCGACAGAGTGGCTGTAGAAGCAATGCGCGAGCGGATGAACAAAATTCATATGCGCGGCCGCATCGTGATCGGTGAAGGCGAACGCGATGACGCACCCATGCTTTACATCGGCGAACAAGTGGGTATTTGTACTCGTGAAGATGCTAAAGATGTCTGCAACATAGATGAATTGATCGAAATTGATATCGCTGTTGACCCTTGCGAAGGTACTAACCTGGTTGCTTACGGTCAAAACGGTTCGATGGCTGTTTTGGCAATCTCTGAAAAAGGCGGTTTGTTTGCTGCTCCCGATTTCTACATGAACAAATTGGCTGCTCCTGCGGCTGCCAGAAATCATGTAGATATTCGCAAGACACCAACCGAAAACCTCAAAATTATCTCTGATTGTCTCGGCCGTAGTGTTGAAGATTTGGTGGTTGTGGTGATGGATCGCCCTCGTCACAAAGATTTAATTAATGAAATTCGCCAAGCTGGTGCAAGAGTTCGACTGATCAGCGACGGCGACGTTTCTGCTGCGATTTCTTGTGCGTTTTCTGGTTCCAACATCCACGCCCTGATGGGTATTGGTGCTGCACCTGAAGGTGTGATTTCCGCAGCAGCCATGCGCTGTTTGGGCGGTCACTTCCAAGGACAGTTAATTTACGATCCGGCTGTTGTAAAAACTGGTTTGATCGGTGAAAGTAAAGAGAGCAATATCGCTCGACTTACATCAATGGGCATCACAGATCCAGACAAGATCTACAATGCTGAAGAATTGGCATCTGGAGAAACAGTTCTGTTTGCGGCTTGCGGAATTACTCCCGGAACGCTGATGGAAGGAGTTCGCTTCTTTGGTGGCGGCGCTCGTACTGAAAGTTTGATTATTTCTTCTCAGTCGAAGACTGCTCGGTTTGTGGATACAATCCATATGTTTGACCAGCCTAAATCTCTGCAATTGAAATAATCATTAGTTAGCGGTTAACAGTTAAATTTTAAATGTTAATTTTTGACTATTAACCGTTGACAGTCACCAGTGATTAACAATTAGCGATAAACTAAGAGTTAATCACAGGTGACTGTAGATAACTAAGAAATAAATAGTGACAAATGACAGATATGAATATTGCAGTCGTAGGTCTCAGCCACAAAACAGCGCCGGTTGAAGTTCGGGAAAAACTCAGCATTCCAGAACAAAAGATTGAAGCGGCGATCGCCCAATTGCGCGGCTACCCCCACATTCAAGAAGTTGCAATCCTCAGCACTTGCAACCGTTTAGAAATTTATATCGTTACCACAGAGTCAGAGCCGGGAGTGCGAGAAGTGATGCAGTTCCTTTCGGAATGCAGTAAACTTCCTTTGCAGTCTTTGCGCCCTCACCTGTTCATTTTGCTGCACGAAGATGCGGTGATGCACTTGATGCGAGTGTCTGCGGGCCTCGACAGTTTGGTGCTCGGAGAAGGACAAATTTTGGCTCAGGTGAAACAAACTCACAAACTCGCCCAGCAGTACAAAGGTGTTGGCAGAATTTTAGAACGTTTGTTTAAGCAAGCTCTGACAGCCGGGAAGCGTGTTCGCACGGAAACTAGCATTGGTACCGGTGCGGTTTCGATTAGTTCAGCGGCGGCGGAATTAGCTCAATTAAAAGGTCAGCATTTAGCAACTAGCCGGATTGCAATTATCGGTGCTGGGAAGATGTCGCGCTTGTTGGTGCAGCATTTGCTGTCGAAAGGAGCGAGTCATATTGCGATCGTCAATCGATCGATGCGAGGCGCTGAGGAATTGGCGGGTTTGTTTAAAGATGCTACATTGCACTTGCATTTGCTCTCGGACATGATGCAGGTAATTGCGGATTCTGACTTGGTGTTTACCAGTACAGCCGCTACAGATCCGCTGTTAAATAAAGCTAAATTAGAAGCTGTCTTAAAACCCGATCGCCCTTTGATGTTGGTGGACATTTCTGTGCCGCGCAACGTTGACTCGGATGCTAAGGAATTGGCTAACGTGAAGTCGTTTAATGTGGACGATTTGAAAGCAGTGGTAGCTCAAAATCACGAAAGCCGCCGCAAAATGGCAATGGAAGCTGAGGGCTTGCTGGAACAGGAAGTCGAGGCTTTTGATGTCTGGTGGCGCAGTCTAGAAACTGTTCCTACCATTAGCTGTTTGCGGGATAAGATCGAATTAATTCGAGAACAAGAGTTAGAAAAAGCTTTATCGCGTCTGGGTTCCGAGTTTTCGGAGAAACATCAAGATGTGATTGAATCTTTAACAAGAGGGATTGTGAATAAGATTTTGCACGATCCGATGGTGCAGTTGCGGGCGCAGCAGGATATTGAGGCGCGCCGACAAGCGATGCACACTTTGCAAACTCTGTTTAATTTGGATGTTGATGTAAATCAGCAGTACAGTTAACAGTTGACAGTTGACAGTTGACAGTTGACAGTTGTCATTGGTGATGTTTTGCATCAGCTTTTAATGTAATTAGGACTTACCCATTTGCTCATTAAGTAATGGGGTTTCTTAACTCAAATTTAGGGTTTTATATCCTTTCTGTTTGCATTGGAACGATCATTTTGTGCATTGCTGTCCCTGCTGGCGAGTCGCGCGAGCGGGGACAGCACTGTATAATTCCGATGTAACTGATATCTTGCACCATTCTTAACTAGCCTTTCACGGACGGGCAGGATGCCCATCCCACAAGAAAATTTATTTTTTGTGGAACAGGCATCTTGCCTGTTATTGAGAATGCGGCAAGATGTGAGATGTAACCGCAAAAAATATTACTTGTTACCAGGCTGGAGCTTGGTAACGCAGATTCGGAGGTTCTGCCTCCATTTTTGGATGAGGCAGAGCCTCTCGATATCGGTTCCCTGGCAGAGCCTGGGAACCAGTTTAACAAACAACTAACAACTAACAACTAACAACTAACAACTAACAACTAACAACTAACAACTAACAACTAACAACTAACAACTAACAACTAACAACTAACAACTAATGACTATTAAGCGAATTCATCAATTAATTCTATTGCTTGTAGGGCTGTGGTTAGTTTTTGAGTTTTCCTCGCGGATTGTGGCAGAAATGCTGTGGTTTGAGGAAGTTGGATATCTTCAGGTTTTGCTGTTAAAACTGAAAACTCAAGGGTTGCTGGGCGCGATCGCACTTTTGGTATCTTCCGCCTTCTTCTTCGGAAATTTAGCCCTAGCCCGCCGCCTGCAACTTCCCACCGAAAACATTAAATCACCTGTTTTTAGGCAGTTAATCGCGCCCGCAAGTGGCAAAAACACGAAGAAAAATCATCAATCACCTGCTGCTAAATCTCAAATTGCGTTTCCCTGGCTGTTGTTGGCGATATTTGGATTAAGTGCGATCGCAAGTTTAACAGTAATTCACTGCGGGCTCTTAGCCGCCGGTAGCATCGGCGATTTTAGGATAGTCGGGGGTTTGTCTGCGCCGCCAATTCACTTCGGATTTCAGTCAATCCAGGTTGGCGTGGTGCAGCTATCGTCTGATTGGTGGCAGTTGGGCTTGCTGCTGGGGATGATGTTCGCTGTAGCAATTAAGCCGGATTTTTGGTTGCGGGCGATCGCTCTTTTGCTCAGTTTGGCGATCGGGATAATTGCCGCTAGTCGCTGGACTAAACTTTTACACTATTTCCACCCTACTAATTTTAACATCACCGACCCGATTTTTAATCAAGATATTAGCTTTTATGTATTTATCTTGCCCATCTTAGAATTACTAAGTTTCGGGCTGACTGTTGTATCTGTGTACGGTTTAGTATCTTGCACTTTAACCTATTTGCTGTCTGGAAACAGCCTGAGTCAAGGGATATTTTTGGGGTTTTCGCGATCGCAACAGCGGCACTTGTACGGCTTGGGAGCAGCTTGCATGGTAGCCATCTCGCTCCGGTACTGGCTGGGCTGTTACACCTTGCTGTACTCGCGCGGAGACGTTACCTACGGGGCTGGTTACGCTGACGTGACGGTGCGGCTTCCCGTCTATGGCTTTTTGAGTGTGGTGGCTGGGGCGATCGCACTTTTCATGCTTTGGCCTGTTTTCCAATTAAACATCAACAATAATAACTTAAAAAAAATCATCTTAGCATTTTTAACTTTAAGTATATCTCTAGGTTTGCTGCTGCCAAAAATCGTGCAGCAACTGATAGTCAAACCCAACGAACTAGCCCGCGAACAGCCCTACATCCAGCGCAGCATTGCCTTTACTCAACAAGCTTTTGACCTCAAGAAAATTGAAATCAAAACCTTCGATCCAGGCGGAAAACTTACATATCAAGACTTAGAAAAAAATCAACTTACTATTAGCAACATCCGGCTGTGGGACAAACAGCCACTGCTGCAAGCCAACCGACAGTTACAGCAAATTCGACCTTATTATACATTTCCTGATGCTGATATCGATCGCTACACAATCAAAAACGCCACAGCAAAAAAGGGAGATGTGGAAAGCCAGCAAGTAATTCTGGCGGCGCGGGAATTAGATTACACAGCGGTGGCGCCGGAAGCTCAAACTTGGGTAAACGAACACCTCGTGTACACTCACGGTTACGGCTTTACTCTATCTCCCGTAAACACAGTCGGTGCCGGCGGTTTACCCGATTATTTTGTCAAGGATATTGGGGTGACAGCCCAGACAGGAGATACTGTTTTAGATGTCACTAAAGATAGCATTCGGGCCAGTATCCCGATCGGCTATCCGCGCATTTACTACGGCGAAGTCACCGATACAGACGCCATCGCACCGACAAAAGTCAAGGAATTCGACTATCCCAGCGGCCAAGACAATGTTTACAATACCTACAGCGGTACGGGCGGAATTGCGATCGACTCTCTATGGAAGCGCTTGCTGTTTGCGAGTTATCTCAAAAATTGGCAAATGGCGCTAACCCGCAATTTCACACCCGAAACTAAGTTACTTTATCGCCGCAATATTAACAAAAGAGTCCGGGCGATTGCTCCTTTTTTGCGCTACGATTCCGACCCGTATTTGGTAGTAGCAAACGCCAATCTCAGCAAAGGCGAAATCGAAAAAAAACCGGATAAAATTGGCAACAAGATTAAACCTTCACCCTCGGTAAACGATAAATCTCCCAACTATCTTTACTGGATTATCGATGGCTATACAGCGAGCGATCGCTACCCTTATTCAGATCCAGGAAGCAATGAATTTAACTACATCCGCAACCCGGTAAAAGTCGTCATTGACGCCTACAACGGCTCTGTCAACTTCTACGTTAGCAATCCTTCCGATCCGATTATTAAGAGTTGGATGGCTATCTTTCCCGGACTCTTCAAACCCCTGGACAAAATGCCTCCGGCACTCCGCAAACATATTAGATATCCCGTAGATTTGTTTACAATCGGGAGGATTTGTGGCGCGTTCCTAATGAGATTTATGGTGGCAAACAGCAGCCCGTAGAACCGTATTATTTGATTACAAAACTACCGACAGAAACATCAGAAGAGTTTATTTTGCTATTGCCATTTACGCCAGTCAGTCGTAATAATTTAATTGCTTGGATTGCAGGGCGATCGGATGATGATGATTATGGTAAATTGCTATTGTATCAATTCCCCAAACAGCGATTAGTTTACGGCCCGGAACAGATAGAAGCTTTAATCAACCAAGATCCGGTGATTTCCGAACAAATATCTCTGTGGAATCGGCAGGGGTCAAAGGCGATTCAAGGCAATTTATTAGTAATTCCGATCGAACAATCTTTGCTGTACGTGGAACCTCTTTATTTGGAGGCTGAACGCAATAGTTTGCCAACTTTAATTAGAGTGATTGTTGCCTACGAAAATAGAATTGTGATGGCGGAGAATCTCGACAAGGCACTGAAGGCACTTTTTCAGCCAAAATCTACGAATAAACCCGCAATTGTGAGGCCAGTAGAAGGCGCAGCCCCCGCGTTGAATTGATAATATTTGTAGGGAAACGGCATTGCCGTGTCCGGCGCGAGCCACTTACCATAATACTTGTAGGGTGTGTCGCCATCAACAATCTCAAAAAAAGATGAAAAATCTCATAGCGACGCACCTCATGTCTATATCCGGTAAAAACAAGTATTAGGTT
>NZ_JAEQCT010000029.1:0-16648 GCF_020738205.1 Microcoleus sp. PH2017_24_DOB_U_A | reverse complement strand
CCATCAACAATCTCAAAAAAAGATGAAAAATCTCATAGCGACGCACCTCATGTCTATATCCGGTAAAAACAAGTATTAGGTTTATTTCCAGAAGCCCTTGAATAGCAAAGGTGCGTCGCTATGAGATTATCGCTCTAATTCAGAGATTTTCTAGGGCGACGCACCCTACAATGACTGATCTCTTAGTCCGCGGAGGCGGACATTGTTTGTGTAGACGCGGTTTCAACCGCCGGGTGCTCAAGGCGATCGCGAATCCCCACAATTATTGCTACAATAACAAAAACCAACCGCCTCACCATCTCACCAATGTTAGATAAAATCTGGCGCTTCCTCAAACAATTAATTCAGCGGATTTTGTGCGCTTATACTCAGTATTTTAACCCCCCCTGGCCCCCCCCCTTGGTAAGGGGGGGGACAAGAAAGAAAATCTTGCTTCCCCCCTTAGCAACAGCGGGGGGGAAAGAGGGAACAAATCTTGCTTCCCCCCTTAGCAAGGGGGGACTGAGGGGGGTTCTTCCAACTTTGACTGATGCGGAATACGAGGCGAAGTTGATGAAACTTCTAGAATGGGTGAATCAGGGCTGGGGAAGAGGCGATGTTGCGGAATTCTTAATCGCAAAACAAATTAAAAATGGTGATTTGGCGGCTTGGTTGCCGAGGTTTGGATCTCGATTGTTGGAGGGCGCGCAGGGGAGTACAGCGTCTGCGGATGCGGTGTCATCGCTTCAGGAATTGGCGCGGGGGCTGGAGGCTGAGGTTTGGTATAAGCGAGGGAAAGAACAAAATGATTTAGGCTTGTTTGAACAGGCGATCGCATCCTACGAAAAAGCTTTAGAATTCAAACCAGATTTTTACCAAGCCTGGATTAATCGGGGCTGTATTCTTTGTGACAATTTCAACAAATATGAAGAGGCGATCGCATCCTTCGACAAAGCTTTAGAAATCAAACCAGATTTTGACAAAGCCTGGTACAATATGGGCATTGCACTGGATAATTTCGGAAAGTTAGAAGATGCCATCGCATCCTGGGACAAAGCTTTAGAAATTAAACCAGATGAGCACAACGCATGGTTCAATCGGGGCCTTGCACTGCGTAAGTTAGGAAGGTTAGAAGAGGCGATCGCATCCTACGACAAAGCCTTAGAAATTAAACTAGATAAAGAGGAAGCCTGGTTCGATCGGAGCGGTGTACTGTATCATTTAGGAAAGTTAGAAGAGGCGATCGCATCCTGTGACAAAGCTTTAGAAATCAAACCAGATGACCACGCAGCCTGGAAAAATCGGAGTATAGCAGTCGAAAATGCACCTAAACATAGGCTGCTAGTTTATGAAATCTTACAGGGACAATTCCCTAAATCTCCACCAGTAACCAGAACTCTCATAACTCACAACCTGACACAGCGCGGCTATGAAGGTCAAATATTAACATTAAAAACAGGCTTAGAGTATTGCCAACAAAATACCCACCCCGAAGGATATGGAGAACTGCATCAAGCACTAGGAGATGCTCATTATAGTCGCGGAAAACTCACTTCTCCCAACACCTATTGGAATAAAGCCACCACCAACTACCAAGAATCCCTCAAAACTCTAACACCAGATACTTTCCTAAAACTGCATCTACAAGTATTGCAGAAATTAATCAAAACCTTAGTCAGCTTAAAGCAAACTGATGAAGCAAATAAATTACGACGAGATGCCACCGATTTATTGCAACGCTTACTGAAACAGCAAAACTATTCCCAACTCACCCAACAGCAACTCACCGACAAATTAGTTAGCTTTGAACAATTAACCGTAAATATATTCATGCAATCTGGGCAGTTTGCCGAAGCCTTAGCCACAGCAGAAACCGATAAAAATGTCTGCTTATCTTGGCTGGTGGATGCCTTGCCAATTCCCGATTACGAAACAGAAGAGACAGTCACTCACGCCCAAATTCAGCAACTCCTCAATCCGACAACAGCCGCGATTTACTGGCATCTCAGCGACGCATCCCTGACAACATTCATCATTAAATCCGATGGCTTGTTGTCTCCCGAAACCTGTTTCAGCGATTTTCCCGATGAACTTGAAAAATGGGTGAAGGAGTGGAATCAACAATACACCGACTATCAATCTAAGGAGAAAACAAGTCAAGTAAATCATCCTTGGCGTGGGGGAATGGCAAGTAAATTTGCCCGACTCAATGCAATCCTGAAAATTGATGCGATTGAACAGCAATTAGAGGGAATTACCCAGTTAATTTTGATTCCGCATCGGGACTTGCACCGCTTCCCGATTCATGCTTTGTTTAGTCGGGATTTTGTGGTTAGTTATTTGCCTAGCGCTCAATTTGGGTTGAATTTGAAACATCGGTTGAATCCTCCAACTGCGGCAAATACAGCAAATACACCAAATACAGTCGGCGAATGGAATTCGCGGCTACACAGACAAAACCCGCCTCCGCGGGTTGAAGAAGGGGAAGTGAATTCTATCCTCAGTATCGAAAATCCCAACAGTATAATCATTGATGAAAACGGCAAACGAAAAGAATTGCTTCCTTTACCAGCCGCCGAGATAGAATCCGAAATTATTTGCCGAATGTTTGCCAACTCTACCCGACGGGGAGAAAATGCAGCTACCCTCGATGAAGTCACCAAATTATTGCCACAGCCCCACAACATTTTTCACTTTACCGGACACGGTAGCTATGATTTTGACAATCCTCAACAATCAACTTTATACTTAAGCGATACTCACCGATTAACAGTCAAAGAAATCATCCAACTCAACCTCAGTAACTACAAATTAATCTGCCTTTCCGCCTGCGAAACCGCAGTCACAGACAAGCAAACAATTCTCGCCGAATATGTAGGATTGACTAGCGGTTTTATGCGGGCGGGAGTTGGCTTTGTCGTCAGTACCCTGTGGCCAGTCCAATCCGGGGCGAGTACGTTATTAATGATAGACTTTTACCGACGGTGGCGAGAAGAGGGCGATTCGCTACCCGTCGCCTTAGCAAATTCTCAAAAATGGCTGCAATCAGCCACCCGCGAAGATTTAGCCGCTTGGTATCAGCGGGAAATTGACAAGATTTCCGAAAACAGCAGCGAACTTTCTGTAGCTGAAGTTAGCCTGCGCCGATTCTTTAAAAGCAATCAGCAAAACTTGGCTAAAATGGAATCAGACCAACCTTATCAACATCCGTATTACTGGGCAGCCTTCACTCTAACGGGATTATGATGAAAAATAATAATGACGATATTTTTACAGCTTTCATTGGCGCGGTACTCCAACAAACAGAACCGCTACCCGCACCAGTTCAATTAGAGTTTAATAAAATTGATGAAGCTTTCACAATTATCGATATCGAAAGACTTGCCGAATTGCATCCCCCTCTGCTAGCTGCTTATGAAGAAACTCATAATTGGTTGATGTATCATAGCAATGAACGTAGCAAAGGATTAGATGTTTTGCCGGATAGTGAATCTGAAAAAGAAAACACTACTAACCCCGAAATTAGTAACGCAGCCAGCGATATCAGCGATTTAACAAATTTACCAAAAATCATCAATGAAATCGATACCAAAGTTAAGCCGCGAGGGTTAAAAAAAATTCTGGGAAAAATCTTGCAAGCTGGGGATTCAGTGCAAGCAAGTCGCGATACAATTTTATCGTCAATAGCAGACAGTTTCACCCATGACTAACGAAAATTGGCTGATTTACCCTACCGTCGATTTGTTTGTCTACGATTTAGCCGACGGTATCGGACAAAGTGAAGACAAAATCAGCCAAAACCGCCAGCAGTTTTGGCAAAAAATCTATGGCGATAAACTCTCGCAGCCACAGCAAACACAAATCGAACAAGCTGAAACCGAAATCGGTGATTACATCGATTTACTCGGCAACCAAAAAGTAGTAGCATTTGAATCTCCCCTCGATGGCTATGCTTATCCTGTCAAATTCGGCGATACTTATGCGGTGCAGTTTGACTTATCCGGCAAAATAGAACCCGACAGCGATAAGAAATTTGTACCCAAAGAAATCGATTGTTTAGAATGGCTGAAATCTACAATCATCTCGCGCTTCAATCAACCTGCTACTATCGGTCAAAGTTGGCTAGTTTGGGGTGAATTGACTAGCGGGCAAGATGCTTTAAAAACTGCCAAAAATTGCTACAACAAACTTGAGTTAGTCCCGAATGCTAAATGGGATCGGGATTTAAAAGCATCAGGGCAATTTTTAGGGGCAAATTTTTATGAATTGTGGCTACCTCCGGGAGATAGAGGCAATATCAGCCAAAATTATCATGTGTTAATTTGCTTGTTTTCTAACAGTGGCGAGGCATCAATTCCCACTACTCGCCAAAAAATGACTAAACTTTATCCGCAGTTCCTCCGATTATTTGGATACCGCAATAAAGTGATTTGGGCTTATCAACAAAGCCGCCAACTTAAGTCGAATCTCAAGGATGCTTCGCGGAAGATTCAAGAAATTGTCAGCCTACTGCCAGAACAAGTCAATGCTGCTAAAGTTGACTTGAAACAATTGCAGCAAAATTTGGTCTATTGCTTGACAATTTTTTCGATTTATGCTAATTATATTAGTCGATTGGAAGAACAAGAAAATACAATTAAAACTAATCTGAACAACTATAATAAACGGCTAGAAACTATAGCGGAAAGAATGGGAAATGACAAAAATGAGTTAAAATTTATGGCAAGTTTCAGCGATTTTGCTGAGGAAAAGTATGTCACCCAAGTTAAAGCGGATAATAGAAGTTTGAGTGCGGGTTTGCGGTTGTTGGAAAATGCGATCGAGACTGTAGAGGGGATTATCGAGATTGAGAGGGCTAAGAGCGATCGCACTTTAAACTTTACCATTGGTACAGTGGGCGTGGGAATTGGCACCAGCGGAGTCGCCGCCAGCATCTACGCCAGCCAAATCAAAAGCCCCGCTAGCCCGGAAAATCCGATGTCGGCCAGTCAAGTTCTCGTGTTGAGTCTGCTTTTGGGAATTGCAGGAGGCTTAGTCAGTGCGGGTTTATTAAAATTGCTTGACAGAATTCGGGGCTCGAAATAAACCGCAGATGGGGCTGAGGGCGCACAGAGAAGACAAGGGGAGAAAGTTATTGAGGGTTGATAACTCTGAGGATTTCTGTTAGTTAGCAGGCTTGACATCTTCCCACCAAAGTTGGACATAAGGCCAGAATACTTTATCATCATCTAGCCTGACTGTCACTTCATAGCGATCGATCTGAGTGAGTTCGCCTGTTTTACCATTGAATTGCAATTGTTTGGGATCGTCAGTGTGAATTTCTACCTTCTGATTCAACAGCGGCAGCATTTGCTTTGAAGAACCATGAAACGGATTTTTGCCTCTGAGCACATAGCCACCAATGAAAGATATGTACATTAAAGTTAGGAAAAATACTGTACAGAAACTCACAATCAACAGTGTTTTTGCTTGTGAAAAATTGGTATAAACGCTCGTAACTCCTACTACCATTGTTCCGAAAAATAACAGACTCGGGAGCAAAAGTCCATCTCCCAGAAACTCGCTACAAAAAAGCATCAGGGGTATCTGAAAACCAAATAATGCAGCTACCCAAATCCACCCACTCAGCAAGGATTCAGATAGTAGCCAATTCATTCCTACTGTAAGGCCGATCGCAATTCCTATCGCCCAAATCGGTGCCGCATAATCGTACTGTCTGAAGGGAAGAACTACAAAAAAGAATACAGCATAAATAAAACCCGCAATAGCTAAGGCTAATCCACTAATTATTTCGTTCCAGTTCAGCATTTTTAAATTCGGCGCAAATAGTGAAATCTTAATTAATATTATGTCGGCTTGAACAATAGTCCGGACATTTTTTTATCGCGAACGGTATAATAAGGGTTTCAGCTTCTTCAGACGCTGAAATCTTAACGGTAGAATGCCAGTTTCAGCCACCACCCCAAAAAAACTGTCCGGATTATTGCTCGAACAACCCCTATAAAATAGGTTTGAGGGTTCGGACTTCTCAGAACAAACGCATCTTATTTTTAGGATGCTTGCTAGACAAAGGTTTGGGCTATTGTGCATTTGTGTTCCCAAATGCTGAAACCCTTGCTAGGTAATGCTTACAGAATTCATGCCAATTTGAAAAATTAATGCAACAATATTGGTAGGGTGTGGATTCATCGATCGTACAAAAAAAATACAGAAAATCTGACAGCGACACAAAGCGCGACAATACTTGAGTAAACAAAGTCAACTAAGAGTGTTGCAGCAAGGATTTTTTAAATTGGTATTAGATGCGTTTGCCATGGGACTTCAGTCCTTTGATTTTTGATGCGGACTGAAGTCCGAACGATCAAACCTTATAAATGATAAAAATTAATAAATTAGACAGGAGAAGGAAAAAATTTGCGATCGCGCAAAGATGTAAAATCTAATTCCGCTAATGCTTTCTCGCTTATTTTGATGTGTTCTCAATCTGTGAATAGTTACCAATTAACCGGGCTGGCAATTACAGATTAAGGCTATCACAGACTTTTGCTACTTGCTGTCGATGGTGATAGTCCTTATTGAAGCTAGAAAGCGGAATTTTCAGACCGATATATCATTTAGGGTCGATCGACTTGACAAATTGTTGCACAGGCTGCGGTAGAGCCGGTACAAAAGTCTTTCTAAAACCCCGAGCATCCAACACTCGCCACAAAATACCCACCGCTACCGTCAAGAAAAATAACGCTCCCAAAAAATTGAACGCACCAGACAGAAAACCGCCATCCCTTTTTTTCGGAGGCGTAATGTGTTTGATCCGATATACAGCCGGCTCGTAATCTTTCCGTTCCTCGCGACTGGGCACCGGCTTTTTGGCATTGGTGCGCGAACTCTTACGGGGGCTCCCACTCAAACCCGTTTGATTAGTTTTAGTAGAACTACTGGGCGAGTCCAAATCAGAAGCGCCACGCATCGTGAACTTGCTAACAGATGTCCCGGTTTTGCCAACACCAGCATTCTGTATTCTACTGTTAGAGCGCTGAGTTGATTGGCGATCGGCTAAAGTTCGCATCAAACTTTGCAATTGCTGAGTCGCAGCCGGCGGGCGTTCCGCTTTCCTCGCCCAATTTAACAGCATCGCCGCAGTAATGCCGCAAAGATTCGCAGCCCCCACAGAAGCTATCCGCTTCAGCAGAGGCTGACTGTTGGACACAAACACCACCAGTGCGTCGGGATGTTCCTGAGCCAGACCGTAAACGCACTGAGCTGTAGCTACTACTAGCATTGCTTGTGCGCTTTGATTTTTCATCGAGGGTTCTAGGCCCCGATGCGTTTCTTGAGCATCAGTCACAATCCAGCCACTATCTGCAAAAAAGCGCATAAACTCTCTGGCCACTTGCTCTTGAGCTTTTTCTACCGCTTTCCCTGTCAGATAATCTATTTCGTCATACACTACTTCCGGGAGATAGCAACTTCCCACCTTGGCATATTCTTGCCAAACTTGGGTTCTGCCAGCCATCAAAACATCCGCATCAAAAGTTACCAATACAGGAGGAAGTTGATTAGCCATAACTTTAGCCTAGATGCTCATATCCGTGATTTTTACTTGCTAAATTAAGTTTAAACAAATTCCGAGCTTTTCTATTGGGTTAATTCATAAATATCTGGGGTGCGCCCAAGCGCACCCAGCCCACCAATGGTCAGATGATTAGTTGCCAATTCCTAAACGCCCAGCTAAAGCGGGAGTCAAGGGCAAAAGTACAGAAATCATTAAGAACAAAGCCAACAAACCCAAAGCTGCGCGAGCGTCGTCAGGTTCAGTCAGCTCGTTAAGGCTCGGCCGCTCCAGATTCCGCTGTAAAATCAGAATCACGATCGCCCAATACAAAGCCAAAGGATTAACTAAAGAAGCGATCGCCAGCACCACAAACGTCGCCAAAGTAGCGCGACTGGCAATTTTCCGGCCGTAGATTGCTTGCACAATTCTACCTCCGTCCAACTGTCCCGCAGGCATCAAATTAATCGCCGTGATTACCAAGCCCAACCAACCAATAACTACCAGCGGGTGAACGTCAACAATCTGTTGCTGCAACGCCGCACCCAAAACCACTTTTGCCAAAGTTCCCACCAAAACCGAGCCCTTGAAATACTCTGCGGGAATTTGAAACAAACTGCCGGGGTGAGAAAGCAGCAAACCCGTTACCAGCATGAGCAGAGAAATTATTCCCCCAGCGGCTGACCCAGCAAAAGCAATGTCAAACAAAACTTTACGGTTGGGAAGCAGCGACTCAAAACGCTCGATCGCCCCAAAAGAACCTATCTGAAAAGTTGGTATAAAAAACGGCCAACTCAAGCCAACCTTGTACTGATTTGCCAGCACTCGGCGAGCAATTTCGCCTGAACCTAAAACCGCCCAAATTCCCGCCGCAATTGGCAGCACTTCTGGATATCTACCAGGCGAGTTAAAGAAATCGAAACTCAGCAGCAAACCGGCTGTTTCCAAACTGGTAGCAATTGTTGCTAGTAGCAGTACGACTGCGAGGATTTTTTGAGATAGGGTAGTGGGCTGCGGGTCGTTTGTGCTGGGCAAGATAATAACTACCGGCTTCTCGTCCTGATTTTCTACTAAAAACAGGCGGTAGCGATCGTTCAATCTTTCTTGCAAACTTGCCGTCAAACGCGAGTGTACTTGTTCTGGGTCTCCCCGGAGATTGCCTTTCAAGATTACCCCATCTTGATAGGGAATCGTTTCTATAGCAAAGAAAGTATCGATGCCAAAGATGCCTTGAATTGCCTTGAGGTCTTCAACTGGAACGGGAATTATTTCTAATTCATTAGTTGCAGGCGATGTGACGATCTTAATAATTTCTTTTGCTGGTACCCGTTGTTCGTTTGCAGGGGAGTTTCCATCGCTTTGGGACTCGATCTGGGCCGGATCGGGGCGCGAGTCGATCACTGCATCGGCTGCTGCCTTCCGCAATTGCCTGCCCAGATAAATGTACAATCCCGTGGATGTCACCAGCAGCAACAATACCGCCACTAGATTTAGGTAAATCCCGGCACCGAACAAACCAAAGAACAGCAGCCACGGACTCATCAGCACCACTGACTGCAACCAAGCTAACATTCCCAGTTTGCCAAAAGGTCTGGCGCGATAAAATCCCCAACCCAGAATTCCCACAGCAACCAATACCAGTGCAATTGTGGCGGTATTTTCCGATGCCACGATCGGCATTCCGGTTGCTTGCGCCAATACCGGCTGTAACTGGTCGATCGCGCTGCGGTCGAGTAATAGCATTAAATTTTGGGGTATATGAAATAAAATTGCTCTTAACATATCCAAACCTGTCCAAAAATAGCCCGATCACTAAGGATAACTCCTGAGGGCTTCTCGACCCACAATCGCCTGCTGCTGTTTTAACTTTTGGGCGATCGGCTATTGACACAAAAGACTTTTTATGATAACACATCCGGTGTGTCAATCGATTTTAGATTGTAGATTTTAAATTTTAGATTTTAGAGGCGACCCCACGGATAAATTCGGGGGAAGAGAGGATTTGAGATTTTCGATTTGGGATTGATTCCACCGATAAATCACGTGGCGGAACATGCAGAAATTCGCTTGTCAAACATAAGAGGAAGAGGCGTAGGAGTGTCGATCGCGCGGAAGCCGGAAGATTTGCCAAATTTGGCAGGTCGGGCTTCAGGACGAATTTCATGGTGTTTTGGATGCCCGAATCCGCAACAACTGCGAAACAAACAAGGTTTCAGGTAGTCTGTCAGCTTTGGGGAAAACGTCTGAAACTATTGTCATGTATAGGTTTGGTTAACGGGTACGGCAGGACTTGAACCTGCGGCTCGCTGCTTAGAAGGCAGCTACTCTATCCAACTGAGTTACGCACCCAACTCAAAAAATCTTTAACAGTATCATTGTATCGGTGGAGTGTGCGATCGAGCAAGTAAATATTTTTTAACTTAGACAGAAACCGGTTCTATCTAAAAAACTACGATGTGGAGCGCGGCGCGATCGGGAGCGAACACGCTAGTGATGAGAGTGCCCTTGCGTCCAGGATAGCAATTCACAAAAGCTGGAGGGACTCACCTGCAAACAACACAATTGTTAAAATTCGATAGTGACAAAGCCTCAAACGTAGGCCACAAGATCGAAAAACCAGAAATCCTCCCCTGATTTTAGGCATGAGTTGAGGCAATCGTGACTAACTTGCCGATCTTTGCCGATCTTTGATGATGTTTGCCAACATTCTGCTCGACTTGATATTTGAGAAAAATGTGGTAGAACTAGGATTGAAAGACTCAGGTGAAAATCCCTGATGGTAGGGAGCCTATATATAAGCTTCCTCTACGGCATCAAAGCAAAATAGTCAATCGCCCGATCGGCACGAGCTCAGAAATCAAGCGTTGCCAGTACAGCAGTCGTAAGTTGTGCGCGGGGGAATTTCCTTCGTGCATTAGTTCATATGCCATGGTTGAGAGACAATCTCAGCTTAGATACTTGTTAGCATTTGTTAGCAAAAAAGTATCGGAACGCTTGAGGAGGGAAATCCTGCTAATTAAAGTGAAATCGTTGAATCAAGCACCTCCAAGCCTAAAAGCCTGGAAAGCTTCAAAAGCACAGCACCTCGGCCATGACAGGAGTCAAATCGCAGTGTCATGTTTATTCTGAAACGGCAGGATGTTGAAATATCCAATTTTCAACACCCAAAACGGGATCAACAAATTCCCATTCTCAATTATCAGGGGCAGACTTTTCGCCTAATCAGCGCCTTCAACGGCAAGCAAGCAGAAGACGCCAGAGCCTTGTGGCGGGATTTAACCGACAACCGAGGCAAAGCCTGCGTTCTGCTAGAAGAGCCGGATAGATATAGCGTTTGGGGAAAAGTCCGTTTAGATCAGCTTGCCGGTGAAGAACCGGCAGGTACAGAATCGGCTAAAGCACCGCTATTCGCGCAGGGCTGTCTGCTGCTCCTCCAAGCTGTTTACTTCGATGTAGAAGACCTCTTAGGCGCAAGGCAAGCCACATCGTTTCAGAAAGATATCACCAAGGTATTTCAGCAAGGAAACTTCCCCCAGGCAGACTCCGCTGATGCGATCAAAAATTGGCTGACCGTTAGTCCCTTGCAAAATCATAAGGTGCCCCCTTGGCAAGAGCAACATCTCAAAACCTTATTGCAAGAACTTCACCGTTTGGGCAAATCATATTTTGGCAATACCGACTTCGCTGAGGGAGTGAGCGATGTGCTGCAAGATATGCCAGCACAGGATCGCACTCAGTTTCTCGATTGGCTGAAACAATCAGCCCTCAACAAGTTGTGGATCGCAGCATAGAAAATCTTTGACAATTGCTCTGACAATTGGGCCCAGATAATCGAGCTGAGATAATTTCACTGTCGGGGGCAAGGGAGATACAGGTTGGATTGCCAACTTGTATCGATCGAGCGACATAACTGTTAAATCAGTTAAGAGGCCAGCTACAGTCTGGCAATTTAACTAAAATCCGATCGCAGTTCCCACCCAAAATCATTGATATGAGTGGGGGAGTGTGAAAGCCAAAAACAGAGAAAGCAACATTTGAGGATATAATTTCCGAGTTTAATAGGCTACGGTAAAAGCCTTAATGGTGAAGGCGCAGACCGTATTTCTATCATCTGTTCCCGGGCAAAACATCGACTAAGAACTAATTCTTTTAATTAGTAAATAGATAGTATTTTTGCTTAGTCTTCCGAGAGTGTACGAGGGCAAAAATCCCCACGACACGCTGAGGACGGCAGTTTTTCCGGGAGCGTCAGATCAAGGTTCTTTGGCGAAAGAATCCTCATCTACAATCAAAGATTGAGATGGGGTGCGTTCAACCGCTAGTTAGGTATCGTGAAATCCCTATGAGTAGCACTTCAGAAAAGTCATCTACATCTACCTCTTTACTATCAGCTCAGACCCTCGTGATTGTGGGCATTGTCTGGGCTGTCATGGCGCTGCTGTTCTTTTTGCTGTTCAGCGTCCCTCTTTCACAAGAAGATGGTTTACCGCCTTGGTACTCGATCGGCACTTATGTTTTTGAATGCGGGGCATACCTTGGAGCGTCTTTAGTCTGTTTGAGAAACTGGAAAAGCCCCCACATGGCAAGCGGGCGTAACGTCTGGCTGGGAATTGGTTTGGGGATGCTCTTCTATTTTATCGCCGGCGTGCTGTTCGGGATTTGGGAACTCTATTTCGAGTTAGACCCAGATGTGTCCCCAGCAGATGCGTTTTATCTGGGCAGCTATGTGGTACTGATCGGAGGCATGGTTCTAGCTGTGACTTCCAAGCGACTGAATCTAGAATTTTGGCAATGGGGTTTGTTAGCGGCAATAGCAGCCTTTGGGATTGCTGTAGCTATCTGGGTTGCTGCGCCCGACTCTTGGAGACAACAGCTAGGAATGGCTCCGGCAGCTCCCCAGGAAGTAGTTACAGGATCTGCACCTGACTCAACGGCTGCCAAAGGAAAAGCCCCTGCTTTGGACAATTCGGCTCAGTCAAAGGCAAAAGGAACGGCAGCAGCGGCTGCTAAATCGGCATCGGAAGAATCAGCAGAGGTAACTAAAGCTCCCGAATGGGTGATGGCACTTGACAAGCAACTATCACCTTACGCCTATGCAATCAATTTGTTTTACATCGTCGGGGACGTTTTTCTGCTGATTATTGCTACTGCGCTGCTGCTGGCCTTTTGGGGAGGACGTTTCTCCCAATCTTGGAGAATGATTGCGGCTGCAACTTTTTCGCTTTACATCGCAGATATGTACTTCAAATGGCGCGATACTCAGGCTGAGGGTAGTTATCAAAGTGGCAGTTTGCTGGAAGTCTTTTTTGTTTTCAGTGGCATCCTGTTCGGAATAGGAGCTGTTTTGGAACATGACATCTCCACCCGTTCTCGTCAAAGCAGGCGGACTCGTCGCACCGCGTAGCGATTTGAGATTGGGGTTGCTTCGGCAAGGGAGGGGAACGTGAAAGCTTTTTTGCCCTTGCCTGCATCTCTCAGCTTCAAATCGAAAATAAAAAATCATACTTTGCCGATCGCACTTCCTACGTCTTTTCACGTCTTTTTGCTGGAAAACTTGGCATGACGCCCACAAAACTCTCCGATTCAGACAAACGGGAACTCCTCCGGCTGTACCGACAGTCGGACGAGAATACTATCACTCTGGCCAAGCGCTACGGAGTGAGTAGTTCGACTGTAAGGCGCATCATTCAGGGGGCTTTGTCCGAGTTAGAATACGCATTTCTAGTCCAGCAAAAACAAAAGCGTTCGTCCGATCGTAGCACCAGCAGCCTTTCTCAACCAACAGAAACGGCTGCTGAATCGCCGGCTAAGAACTCCATCGCCCCTGGAGATACTCCCCTGTCTGAGTCACTCCCCGTCACGCAGTCAGCCCCAAATTCGAGGCCGACGATCCGAAAGCGTTCTGTATCAGCCACCCAACCTGTACCAGAAATCGAAATTCCAGGAACTTTACAGTCGGATTTCGAGGTTTCTGATTTACCAGATGCCCCAGCAGGCAATCTTGCCGAACCCAGCCACCGTGCTGTTGTGACTGGGGAACTACAGGCAATGCTTGGTGGTGAAGATTTTAGCGATTTCGACGAAGATGAGGATGAGGATGAGGATGAGGAGGATGAGGATGAGGATGAGGATGAGGATGATGACGACTTCGACGAAGATTTAGAGGATGAAGATTCTCTGTTTGAAGGGAGTCTGCTGGGTTCGATGTCCGGAGAGTCGATAGAACTTCGGGCTATAGGCCCGATTCAAGTTTTGCCTTTAAGCGAAGCATCTGTGCCCAAAATTTGCTATTTAGTAGTCGATCGGGCGGCAGAGTTAATCACCAGACCTCTGAAAGCATTTGGCGAACTCGGTCAAATTCCGGCGGCCGAAATTCGCGAGAAAACCCTACCAGTTTTTGATAATCACCGAGTGGCGCGCCGATTTTCTACTCGCAATCAAAGAGTTTTCAAGATTCCCGACGGCAGGCTGTTGCAAAAAGCCGCGCCTTACTTGCTAGCCAAAGGAATTACTCGGCTGCTGATTGAAGGTCAGGTTTATTCCATCGAAGGTGTGAAAAATTAACTTAATATTCTGCGGTGTCCGAGTCTTCGGGATTTGCTTGAAATCTAGGACGCGAGTCTTGGGAATCTGAAAGGTTCCAAAGCGGTTGTAGCACTGCACCGCCTATCAGTCCCGCACTAATGCTCATGGCCAATACTAATCCTACAGGAATCTGTATGGATTTAAACAAGATAAAGCTTAAGGCTACTGGCGCGGCGTTCTGGACTGAGATTATGCCGATCGCGCTTGCTAAAATTGCTACTAAAAAACTTATGGCGAGCAGAGGAATTGTTTTCATAAATGGGCAGAAAAGCTAACACTTTAACTAATTTTACTGCTTAATGATTTAAATCTTATGTCAAAATATTATTTTGGCAAACCTCCTATCATTAAATAATATACAACAAGATTAGGGGCAAAGTCAAGTAGATACCGGAGAAATATATTTTTTGTTAAATTAAACATAAAAAATAAACATTTTTACAATTCTAATTTTTACAATGCCAACTGTATTGCGAGTATATCATGGGCAGTCATCTCAACTAAACTAAATGGAATGATGTTAATGTTACCTTCATGTTAGTAATTTAACTTGTCAATGTACCTCATAAACTTGGAATACGCTGTATTTATCACTCTTAAAACATGGAATATTTCACATCATTGATCGGGCAAGATCGAGCAGTAGAATTGCTGACCCAAGCAGTCGATCGCAACCGAATTGCTCCCGGCTATCTATTTGTCGGCTCCAACGGCACCGGCAAAAGCTTAGCAGCACAGTGTTTCATCGAGCTTTTATTCTCAGTAAATCTTCCCGAAAGGCGATCGAGAGAATCCGTGCAAAATCGCGTCCGACAGCGAAATCATCCAGACTTACTCTGGGTAGAACCAACCTACATGAACCAAGGCAAACGGCTTTCCGCAAAAGAAGCAGAGGAAGCAGGATTAAAGCGAAAAGCACCGCCCCAAATTCGCCTAGAACAAATTCGCGAAATCGGCGAATTTCTGAGTAGGCCACCACTAGAAGCTGGGCGTTCAGTCGTAGTTTTAGAACAAGCAGAAACAATGGGCGAAGGAGCAGCCAACGGCTTGTTGAAGACCTTGGAAGAACCGGGAAAAGCAGCGCTAATTTTAATTGCTCCGACTGTGGAAGCTTTGCTACCCACGTTGATTTCCCGCTGTCAAAAAATCCAGTTTTCGCGGCTGAATCCCGAAGCAATGAGACAAGTTTTGCAGCAAGGGGGATTTGCCGAGATTTTATCCCATCCCGAGGTAATCGGGATGGCGCAGGGAAGTCCTGGAGAAGCAATTGCTATTTGGCAACAACTGCAATCAATACCCGAGGATTTGCTGCAAAAAGTCAAGCAGTTGCCTCAAAATTTGCGCTCAGCTTTGGAATTGGCTAAGGAAATTGATAAAACTTTAGATACTGAATCTCAGTTGTGGTTAATTGATTATTTACAGCATTGTTACTGGCAGCAATTTTTGGCAGGCCGAATTAGCCGATCGCCCTTAGAACCCTTAGAAAAAGCCCGACAATATTTGCTAAACTACGTACAGCCGCGATTAGTCTGGGAATGCACACTAATGGGAATCTGTCAACCATAATAAGAGTGCCAAGTTTGAGCCCAATACAATAATTAAATAAATTCACCTAATTAAAAATAAAATATCGATCGCTAAAAAGCTTGCTGTATATGTCTTATCACTTCTCTCGGGACGATAACTAAAGCCGTCCTCCGACTTCTATTTCTGTTCTTCCTTCTTCCGACTTCCATTTCTATTCTTCCTTCTATCAACTGTCAACTGTCAACTGTCAACTGTCAACTCTTCCTTCTTCTTAACACAATGGAAAAAGCCACATTTGCCGCCGGTTGTTTTTGGGGAGTCGAACACAAGTTTCGCGCCGTTGCGGGTGTCATCTCGACTGCTGCGGGCTACACAGGAGGTCACTGGCCGAATCCCTGCTACCTCGACGTTTGCGCCCGAGTTACCGGTCACGCTGAAGCAGTGCTCTTGGAGTACGATCGATCGCAAATCAGTTACGAAACACTGCTAGATATATTCTGGAACTGTCACGATCCAACCCAAATCAATCGCCAAGGCCCCGACAGAGGCGAACAGTACAGGTCAGTCATTTTTTATCACAATTCGGAACAAGAAAAAGCCGCCCGCGCATCCAAACAAAAATTGCAAATTTCCGGTAAATACGACAAAGATATTGCCACCGAAATCAAACCCGCTGGTGAATTTTATATGGCCGAGGATTACCACCAGCAGTATATTGAGAAGAAGCGGCAGCCCTCCGCATCAAAGGACTAAAGTCCTCACTACAAACCTGATAAAAATATATTTTCCCAAACAAAAAGCGCCCCTATTTCTAGGAGCGCTTTTTGTCAATCAAGAGTTAAAAATTAACCGTTGATGGAAGGAGCAACCAAAGCCACGGGAGTTGTTTCACCAGCAGCCAAGTCGAGCGGGAAGTTGTGAGCATTGCGCTCGTGCATTACTTCCATACCCAAGTTAGCGCGGTTGATGACATCAGCCCAGGTGTTGATGACGCGACCTTGTGAGTCG
>NZ_JAEQCT010000141.1:0-13170 GCF_020738205.1 Microcoleus sp. PH2017_24_DOB_U_A | reverse complement strand
ACAAGGGTATGGCTTTTCTAATTTTGATAATTTTAGAAATCGCGTATTAGCTTGTTTCTTGCATTAGATAAAATTATCACCATAAGTTCTGGAGAGCCGCAATAGTCATGAAACTTTTAGAAAAAACTGCTGAAAACCGTTACCAAAGTGTTTGGGGAATTCAAGCAGACTTAGAAGAATGTCTGCGTCAATTACAGACAACAGGAACTATTTTAGAGTTTGCTTTAGCTAAAGAAGATATTTCCGATCGATTTCAAATCCCTCAAAAACTATACGGGCGGGCGGCGCCAGTCCAGGCTTTGCTAGCAGCATTCGAGCGAGTTGCGAACCCACAACATAGTTTTTCTGGAAGCGAAATGATGCTAGTTGCCGGTTATTCGGGCATGGGGAAATCATCGCTGGTACAAGAAATTTACAAACCAATTACTGAAAAACGCGGCTATTTTATTTCCGGCAAATTTGACCAATTTCAGCGCGATATTCCCTATTCAGGGATTATTAGCGCTTTCTCGGGATTGGCGCGACAACTGCTAACCGAAAGTTCCGCAAAACTCGATGAGTGGCGCACTAAACTTTTAATTGCATTGGGTGCAAACGGTCAAGTAATTATTGAGGTAATTCCCGAAATAGAATTAATTATCGGCAAACAGCCCCAGGTAGCAGAGTTGAGACCAAATGAAGCGCAAATTCGTTTCTATTTTGTGTTTGAAAAATTTATTCGCGTGTTTTGTTCGGCGGAACATCCACTGGTAATTTTTCTTGACGATTTACAGTGGGTAGATGCAGCTACTCTCAATTTAATTCAATTGATGGTAGTGGATAGTGATACACAATATTTATTGCTGATTGGAGCCTATCGAGACAATGAAGTTAGCGCCCATCATCCCTTAATGATTACTGTGGATGAAATGCAAAAAGAAGGCGCTACAATTGATTTTATTTATTTAGCTAATTTAACCATCCAAGATGTTAGTAATTTAATAGCTGACACTGTGCATAGCGATGCTATGTCTGTGCAATCTTTGGCTGACTTGGTGTTATGCAAAACTAATGGAAATCCGTTTTTTGTCAATCAATTTCTCAAAATGCTGCATTCTGAGAAATTGATTAATTTTAGTTTTCTGGAATCTTCCGAGCTATCGATTCGGGAACCAAAGGCTCTAAAAAATAGAGGTTGTGGAGGATTTTGGCAGTGGGATATTGCTCAAATTGAAGCAAGGGATATCACTGATAATGTGGTTGATTTGATGGTAAAAAAAATAAAAATATTGCCGGAAATAACTCAAAATATTTTGCGTTTCGCAGCTTGTGCGGGGGCATCTTTTGACTTAACTACTTTATCAAAAATTTGTGAAAAATCTCCGGATTTGGTGTTCTCAGATTTGAAGCCCGCACTGGAAGCTGGTTTGATTTTTCCGGTGTCTGAGTTGGATATTGAACTGTTGTTTGAAGAGTACAAGTTTTTGCACGATCGCGTCCAACAAGCTGCTTATGCTTTGATTGACGAAGGGCAGAAAAAAGCGGTTCATTTGCAAATCGGTCGCTTGTTATTGGATAATAGCGATGGTGAAGATTTGTCGGAGGAGCTTTTTGAAATTGTCGATCAGTTAAATCTGGCGGCAGGAAAGGCGATAGGGGCGATAGAAATGGCGACAGCAGGGGAGCTGCCCTTGGCGATCGATCGCACGGAAAGAGATAAAATTGCCAAACTCAATCTTTTGGCTGGGAAAAAAGCCAAAGCTGCTACAGCTTATGCGGCTGCTGTCAAGTATGTCTGTTTTGGGATCGAACTTTTGGCTGCGGATAGCTGGGAAACTGAATATAATTTGACGCGAGAGTTGTACCTGGAAGCTGCGGAATTGAATTATCTGATTGGCAATTTCGAGCAATCGCAATTTTTGATTCATTCGGCACTATCGCAGTTGCAATTGGCGGTGGAAAAAGCGGAATTTTTCGATCGCCTAATTACGCTGCATACCATGTTGGGGGAATACGAGGAAGCTATTAAATTTGGGCGCCAGGGCTTGCGTTTGTTGGGGGTTGAGTTGCCGCAAAAGCAGTTGCAGCAAGCTTGCAAAGCCGAATTTGCTGAAGCAACAGCGCAATTGGGCGATCGGGCAATTGGTGCTTTGCTGCACGTACCGGAAATGAAGATTTCGGAAAAAAGAACCGCGATGAAACTTCTGGATAAAATTATTCCCGCGAGTTTATTTTCCAATCCGATACTTTACCAATTAGTTGTTACAAAATCTGTCAATCTTTCTCTGAAATACGGCCCGGTGCCGGAATCATCTTACAGCTATGCTTGCTACGGCTTGGTTTTGTCGGCTGCGATGGCTGATTATCGCTCGGGATACGAGTTTGGGATGTTAGCTCTCAATTTGAGCGATCGCTTTCACGATTTGACGCAAAAATGCAAGGCATCGGAAATGCTTGTCGCTCATTTAAATCACTGGATACAGCCTCTGAAACTGTCGGATTCGATTAGCCATAATGGCTATCAAGCTGGCTTAGAATCCGGCGAATTGCAATTTGCAGGTTACATTCAGCTTTACAAATTGATGTATTCTATCCCCCAGGGCAAAAATCTCGAATCTCTGCGTGTAGAAGTGTGGAATTTTTTGCTATTTAACTTTAAAACTAACAATCAAATTGCTACTGATTACTTACTAGGCTGTCAGATAGCTTTGTTTAATTTACTGGGAGAAACTTCTAATTGTGAGGTATTTTCTAATGGCGAAATTAGCGAAGGACAATATTTAGAGCGGTGTGCCGATCGCGGCAGTTTTTTGGCAATCTGCGGCTATCAAATTTTGAAATGCCAGGTTTTGTATTTGTACGGAGAGTATGCAGCAGCTTTCAGCTATGCTGTGGAAGCTGAGAAAAAATTGAGTTTGGCGATCGGCACAATTATTGTAGCCGAACATAATTTTTATTATTCTCTAATTTTAACTGCGCTTTACCCGCAAGCTTCCAAGGGCGATCGCCAAAAATATCTGAGAAAGCTCAAAGCCAACCAAAAACAGATGAAAATCTGGGCTGATAGCTGTCCGGAGACCTTTGAGCATAAATACTTATTGGTAGCTGGGGAGATGGCGCGGATTGTGGGTAAGGAGATGGAGGCGATCGATTTGTACGATCGATCGATTACTTCAGCCAGAGACGGCTATTTTATCCAAAATGAAGCATTAGCCGCAGAATTAGCAGCCAATTTCTGGCTGAGCAAAGGTAAAGCAGAATTTGCCGAAATTTACCTAAAAAAAGCGCACTACAATTATGTAATTTGGGGCGCCAAACGCAAACAAGAAAAGTTACAAGCAACTCACCCAAAATTATTAATAAAATTCACATCAAAAACTCAATTTCATGATGCCAGTACAGTAACTATAGCCAGCCAATTAAACACCCCTGGCTTAGGAAGTTCAGCTTTAGATTTGGCTGCGGTAGTGAAAGCCAGCCAAGCCATTTCTGGTGAAATACTCTTGGATAAGTTGCTGGCTTCTTTGATGAAAATACTGATTGAAAATGCCGGAGCACAACGAGGCTATTTAATTTTCCATTCCCCCTCAGATTCTGCCAACAACAATTCCGGGGAATTGCTAATCGAAGCTGCGGGTGCGATCGATTCGGAGAGTATTGCGGTATTGCAGTCAATTTCTATAGATAATAACCTACCAGTATCGATTGTTAATTATGTTGCCCGTACAGGAGAGACAGTAGTTTTAAGCCAAGCATTTGCCAGCAAAAATTTTAACAGCGACCCCTATATCAAACAGCATCAAAACAAATCAATATTGTGCGCGCCACTCCTGAACCAAGGTCAACTTATCGGCATAATTTACTTAGAAAACAACCTGATTGCTGGAGCATTTACATCAGACAGATTAGAACTGCTGAAAGTCTTATCGGCTTCGGCAGCCATCTCCATTGAAAATGCCAGACTTTATACTAATCTAGCAGATTCCAACCGCACCTTAGAAACAAAAGTAGAAGAACGCACATCGGAGCTCGCTCTTGCCAAGAAAAAAGCCGAAGTAGCCAACGAAGCGAAGAGCAGTTTTTTAGCCAACATGAGCCACGAATTGCGCTCTCCCCTCAACGCCATCCTCGGCTTTTCTCAAATCATGCTCCGCAGCCAAAATCTACCCAAAGAGCATCAAGATAATGTCGCAATTATTACTCGCAGCGGCGACCATTTACTAACTTTAATCAACCAGGTTTTAGATTTATCAAAGATTGAAGCTGGTCGGACTATTCTCAACTATAAAAATTTTGATTTGTATCAATTTATGGACGATCTCGAAGATATGTTCCATATCAAATCTGACGACAAACAATTGCAATTAGTAGTAGAATACAGCCCTGATGTTCCCAGATACGTTCGCACAGATGAAGTCAAATTGCGACAAGTTTTAATAAATTTGATCGGTAACGCTCTCAAATTTACTCAAGAAGGAGGAGTTGCAGTAAAAGTTAATCTCAAACCAGAAGCAAGCAGTCTAAAGCCCGCTAAAACTGTTAATATTGTGGAGAATAGCGAAAATTCAAATATTCCAGCAAATCAGAGTCTTGAAAAATGTAGTAAAATTAGCCCACTACAAAATCCTAACGATTTAGATTCTGGATCTTCGTACTTCCTGATTTTTGCAATCTCCGACACTGGGCCAGGTGTCGCCGCCGATGAATTAGATAGTCTTTTTGAAGCTTTTGTGCAAACCAAAACTGGTAAAAACTCCCAAGAAGGAACTGGTTTGGGACTGCCAATCAGCCGCAATTTTGTAGAGTTAATGGGTGGCAAGATGAGTGTCTATTCAGAATTGGGAGTGGGAACAACTTTTGTATTCGATACTAAAATTAGTGCGATCGATCCCAGGGAAATAGAAGGCAAAAAGACGGCGCTACAAGTGATTTGCCTCGCACCGAATCAACCTAGGTATCGCATTTTGATTGTTGATGACAAACCCAGCAATAATTTGCTGCTACTCAAACTGCTTTCTCCCCTCGGTTTTGAACTAAAAGAAGCTTGTAACGGCCAAGAAGCTGTTGAGATTTGGAATGATTGGGAACCGCATTTAATTTTAATGGATATGAGAATGCCCGTGATGGACGGGTACGAAGCTACAAAACAAATCAAAGGTACTCTTAAAGGTCAAGCTACTGCAATTATTGCTGTAACTGCTAGTGTTTTAGAAGAAGAAAGAGCGGTTGTTTCTTCGGCAGGATGCGATGATTTTATCCGCAAACCGTTCCGGGAAGCAGATATATTTGATGCGCTTCAAAAACATATTGGGGTGAATTTTATCTATGAGGAACCTGCTAGCAACAAGGATTTGACGAAACTGGATATCCAAGCTGCTTTGAGTCGGTCAGCTTTGGCGAATTTGCCTGCTGAATTGTTGGCTGATTTATTGGCAGCTTCCAGCCTCAGTGATATGGCTAAAGTTGATAGTTGCATAGAGCAAATCCGCAAGCTTGATGAATCTGTGGCTGAGGCTTTAGCTTTTTTGGCAAATGATTTTGATTATATTCAAATAGTTTCTTTAATTGAAACTTATTAGGTTTGATCGTTCGGAATTCAGTCCTTTCTTTTCTGCGGACTAAAGTCCTCACTACGAACCTTTGTTATTAGGTTCGATCGTTCGGAATTCAGTCCTTTCTTTTCTGCGGACTAAAGTCCTCACTACGAACCTTTGACCAGAAAATTTTGTATTCTTTGCCAAACTCGTTCCAGTAAATCAGGTACGCTAACATCAAACCATTCAATTTCAGGATATGCTCTAAACCATGTCCGCTGTCTCTTGGCAAATTGCCTCGTGTGCAAAATTGTTAATTCTTTAGCTTCCTCAAGCGTAATGTCGCCAGCTAAATATCGTTTGATTTCCTGATATCCCAGGGTGTTCAACAATGGTAAGTCGCAGCCGTATTTTTTGCACAAATATTCTACTTCAGCCAGCCAACCGCGTTCTAACATTTGTTCGGTGCGCTGTTGGATGCGATCGCCCAAAACATCCATCTCGCAGTCCAACCCAATCTGTAGAATCGGATAATTGGGAGGATTTTCGCCTTGCTGTTGGGAAATAGAGCGCCCGGTGACATAAAATACTTCCAGTGCCCGTAAGGTTCTGAATGAATCGTTGAGGTGAATTTTCTCGGCGGCCGGACGATCGACCTGCTGCAACATCGCATAACATTGAGATTGCCCCAGATCCGCAAGTTGCGATCGCAATTCGGGCATGGGCGCCACCCTCGGAATTTTCAAACCCTTGACAATCGATTTGATATATAAGCCTGTCCCTCCCACCAACAACAGCGGAGGAGAAACGGGAAAATCGACATCAGCAATTATTTTTTGAGCTTGCTGCTGGTATTCTGCGAGTGTTAGAGTTTCTGTCGGCTCGCAAATGTCAATTAAGTGATGCGGTACAGAAGCGCGATCGCTCTTTGTCGGTTTTGCCGTTCCGATGTCAAATTCGCGGTACACTTGACGGGAGTCTGCGCTCAAGATCGAAGATTTCAGTCGATCGGCCACCGACACAGCCACTCCAGACTTCCCCGTCGCCGTCGCCCCGCAAATCGTAATCAATCTAAACATAAGCCGTCGCACACTTAAAAAACATATTGCATTTCCCAAGAAAAACCCTCAAATCCTTTCCCAGATTCTCTTCATCCCTACTTTCCCTTCTCTGGCTCCACTCATTCACCGCCCTGGGCCTGGGAAATCGCGAAGCAATCTCAAAACTATTCCCCTCCGTCCCCCCGATAAATTTCCATTTAGAAAGCCCTAGCATCGCCCTTAACGGTTTTGTACTATAATTTTAGGAGTTTTTGCATTTTATTAAGTTTTGGGGTCTTCAGCCTCATTATTGGAGCTATTGTGGCATGACTAACACCTACAGCGCCGACCAAATTCAAGTTCTCCAAGGTCTCGAAGCAGTCCGCAAACGACCGCGGATGTACATCGGTAGCACTAGCCCGCGAGGATTGCACCATCTAGTTTACGAGATTGTGGATAATGCGATCGACGAAGCGCTGGCAGGTTACTGCACTCGCATCGAAGTTGACCTCAACGCTGACGGTTCCGTTACTGTTACAGACAACGGCCGGGGAATTCCCACCAAGATTCATCCCAAAACTGGTACATCATTCCTGGAAGCAGTTTTGACCGTTCTCTGCTTTGTTGGCAGAAGCAGCGACGGCTACAAGGTTTCTGGAGGTATCCACGGAGTTGGGCTAGCAGTTGTCAATGCTTTGTCTGAATGGTTGCAGGTGACTGTTCGGCGCCAGGAGCAAATTTACAGCCAGCGTTTTGAGAAAGGCATCGCGGTTACGTCGCTGACAGCTAAACCGAGTCCCGAAAACCCTACGGGTACGTCGATTTGTTTCAAACCAGATGCGGAGATTTTCAAGAATGGCATCCAGTTCGATCGCGACACTTTTGCCCTTCACCTGCGACAGCTTGCTTACCTCAATCCCGGTTTGAAAATAATTTTGACTGACAACCGCTTGCAAATACTCGGCAGCAGTTCTCCCTGCATCGAAACCTACTGCTTCCCTGGTGGCATCCGGGAATATGTCGCTTACCTGAACTCCAATGTGGAACCGCTGCACGAAGATATCATTTACATTCAGGGCGATCGAGATGGCGTACAAGTAGAAATAGCCTGTCAGTGGCACTTTCTGAATCAAGATAATTCTTACAGCCGACTGTTAGGTTTTGCCAACTGCGTCCGGAATATCGATGGCGGCACTTATCTTAACGCCTTTCAATTGGCAGTGAGGCGGGTGGTGAGTGCGATCGGCCGCCAACAGGGCAAACTCAAAAATACAGACCCAGTTTTAATGGGGAATGAGGTTTTAGAGTGTGGCTTCACCGCAGTCATTGCCGTTAAACTACCGAATCCGGAGTTTGAAGGCCCAACAAAAACTCGGCTGGTCAACCCGGAAGTACAAGAAATCGTTAAATCTTTGGTGGAAAAAGAGTTGATGGAATATTTGACCGCCCGCCGGGAAGTTGCAGGGGCGATCGCGCAACAGGCGATCGAGGCCCGCGACGCAGAAGCAGAAACACTCAAAGCGCGGGCATTGCGCCGAAAGCAAGAATTACAAAAATATTAATGACTTGCAGTAGACTGCCGCGGGCGATCGCGCTTCTCAACCTTCCGGCTAACAGCCCCGCAACCAAATGTCAATAGCTCCCCAAGTAAAACTACTATGCCGGGTACGTCCCCCCGATAAATTTCCCTTCAGAAAGCCCTAGCATCGCCCTTAACGGTTTTGTGCTATAATTTTAGGAGTTTTCCCATTTTAGAAGCTTTTGGGGCTTTAGGCCTCATTATTGGAGCTATTTTTGTATGACCAGCAGCTACAGCGCCGACCAGATTCAAGTTCTCGAAGGTCTCGAAGCAGTCCGCAAACGACCGGGGATGTACATCGGTACCACCGGCCCGCGAGGACTCCACCATCTAGTTTACGAGGTTGTGGACAATTCCATCGATGAGGCGCTGGCTGGCCACTGCACTCACATCGAGGTTGACTTCAACGCCGACGGTTCAGTCACTGTCACAGATGACGGCCGCGGTATTCCTACCGGGATCGTTGCCAAGACTGGCAAATCGGGAATCGAAACAGTAATGACTGTACTGCACGCCGGCGGTAAGTTTGGCGGTGGCGGTTACAAAGTTTCTGGAGGTTTGCACGGTGTAGGTATTTCCGTGGTTAACGCGCTTTCCGAGTGGGTAGAGGTTACTGTTTGGCGCGACCAAAAAGAACATTTGCAGCGCTACGAAAGAGGCTTTCCCGTCAGCGAACTTGTGGCCAAGCCCTGCAAAGGAAATCGCACCGGTACTTCAGTTAGTTTCCTTCCAGACACTCAGATATTTAGCACTGGGATTGAGTTTGATTACGCTACGGTTTCTGGACGTTTGCGAGAGTTGGCTTATCTGAATGCGGGTGCGAAAATTACTTTTGGCGATCGTCGCTTGGAATTGCTCAAAAGTAGCGAACCGCGCGTCGAAACCTATTGTTACGAAGGTGGCATCAAGGAATATGTCATGTACATGAACCGCGAGAAGCAGCCACTGCACGAAGAGGTGATCTACGTACAAGGAGAACGCAACAACGTGTATGTAGAAGTGTCTTTGCAGTGGTGCGTCGATGCTTTTAGCGACAACGTTCTGGGTTTTGCCAACAACATTCGGACGATCGACGGCGGTACACACTTAGAAGGCTTAAAGGCTGTTTTGACGCGGACGATGAACTCGATCGCCCGCAAGCGCAACAAAATCAAAGAACACGAGCCCAACCTCGCCGGCGAAAACGTCCGCGAAGGTTTAACAGCCGTGATTTCGGTCAAAGTTCCAGACCCAGAATTTGAAGGCCAAACCAAAACAAAGCTAGGAAATACCGAAGTCAGAGGAATTGTTGATTCCCTCGTAGGCGAAGTATTAACCGAATATTTGGAATTTCGGCCCCAAGTAGCAGACGCTATTTTGGAAAAAGCAATTCAGGCATTTAAAGCCGCAGAAGCCGCCCGTCGTGCCCGCGATTTAGTCCGCCGAAAATCCGTCCTAGAATCGTCTCCTTTGCCCGGAAAATTAGCGGACTGTAGCTCCAGAGACCCCGCCCTGTCTGAGATATACCTGGTCGAGGGCGATTCAGCCGGCGGCTGTTTTCTCTCTTCGGAGAAAATATTATTAGCTGATGGCACAACAAAAACCTTCAAAGAGATAGTTGACGAACAAGCAGAAGGTAAAGAACACTTTTGCTACACCATTCGCGAGAGTGGAAACATCGGGTTTGAGCGGATAACCAACGCTCGCATGACTAAAGCAAATGCTGAGGTTATCAAATTGACATTAGACAATGGGGAGACAATTACTTGTACTCCAGATCATCGGTTCATGTTGCGGGATGGCACTTACAAAGCAGCAGCCATGCTGACACCGGACGATTCCTTAATGCCTCTCAACCGCCAGTTGTCGAAAAAGAACCAAAACGGGCAGGGACTTAACGGTTACGAAATGGTTTGGAATCCCAGCAGTGACAAGTGGATTTACAGTCATTTGTTATCGGATTTCTACAACCTGAAACATGAGGTTTATCAAGCATCTGACGGCAATCACCGCCACCATGTTGATTTCAACAAACTCAACAACAATCCGACCAATATTCAGCGACTACCTGCTCAGGAACACTTGGCTTTACACCGCGCCAACCTTGAGAAAACATTGCACAGGCCGGATGTCATTGAAAAGAGCCGTCAAGCTCACATGACTGATGAATTTCGGGCGATGATGAAAGAGCGGATGCAGCAGCCTGAAACCAGGCAAATTCTCTCAGAACAGGCAAAGGCTCAGTGGGAAGATGAAGAGTATAAAGCTTACATGACTAGCAAGTGGCGTGAGTTTTACGACACTAATGAAGCTTATCGCGAGCAAAATAATGAATTGCTCAACCAAGCCCAACAAGAGTATTGGAGTTCTGAAGAAAACCGCTTAGCTCAGTCTCAACGGGTTCGCAATCATTTTGCTAACAATCCTGAAGCGCGGGAGGCTAATTCACAATTGGCCAAAGAACAGTGGCAAAATCAGGATTTGTTGGACTGGCGACGGGAGAAAACTAAGGAACAGTGGACACCGGAGTTTCGCCGCCAACGCAAAGCAGCTTTGGACGAAACTTATTACCGCAAAACTCTGGAAGCATTGAAGACTGTTCAGATGAAAATGGGCTGGATTGATGTAGATTATTACAATTCTTATCGCCGCCTGAAGAATGATAAGTCTTTGTTGAAGTACGAGACTTTTTGTAAGCGCTACTTTAATGGTGAAGAATTATATGCTCGCCAAGCGGTTCGTAATTACAACCACCGTGTTGTGAAGATTGAAGCTGTAGAGGAACGGCACGATGTTTATGACATCGAAGTGCCTAACAGCCACAACTTTGCACTAGGTGCGGGAGTTTTTGTACACAACAGCGCGAAGCAAGGGCGCGATCGACAATTCCAAGCAATTCTGCCTTTGCGCGGTAAAATTCTCAACATCGAGAAAACCGACGACGCCAAAATCTACAAAAATAACGAAATTCAGTCGTTAATTACAGCCCTGGGTTTGGGTATCAAAGGCGAAGAATTCGACCCCGGTCAATTGCGGTATCACCACATAGTGATCATGACTGACGCTGACGTAGATGGGGCCCACATCCGCACGCTGTTGCTGACTTTCTTCTACCGCTACCAGCGCGCACTTGTAGAACAAGGTTACATCTATATTGCTTGTCCTCCTCTGTATAAAGTGGAACGGGGACGCAATCACTACTACTGTTACAGCGATCGCGAAATGAACAATCTCGTCCGCAACGAATTCCCCGCCAATGCGAACTACACTATCCAGCGGTTCAAAGGTTTGGGCGAAATGATGCCCACGCAGTTGTGGGATACCACGATGAACCCGGAAACTCGGACGCTAAAACGGGTGGAGATTGAAGACGCTGCTGAAGCCGATCGCATCTTTACCATCTTAATGGGCGATCGGGTCGCCCCCCGCCGCGAATTCATCGAAACCTACGGCCCCAAACTCAACCTCCTCGACTTGGACATCTAAGTTAGTTGACAGTTGACAGTTGACAGTTGCTGGCGAGGATGAGTCATTAGTCATTAGTTAGTGGCTGATGACTACTGCTTTCCTGTCAACTGCTTTCCTGTCAACTGCTTTCCTGTCAACTGACTACTGCTTTCCGGCCAACTGCAACTTTTGTTATAAAAATTAATACAATCTCTCATCAAATTGCTTTAAGGTAAATGCTTAGGTAAATTTTAGATTTTTGGCGCATCCATCAGCTACCACAAAAATAGAAGGTTGGACAATATAGCATGAGCATCAATTTAGCAACAAAATTGCGTGAGGGAACAAAAAAATCTCACACAATGGCAGAAAACGTTGGTTTTGTCAAATGCTTTTTAAAAGGCGTTGTAGAAAAAACTTCTTACCGGAAGTTAGTAGGAAACCTGTACTTTGTCTACTCGGCAATGGAAGAGGAAATGGAACGCCAAAAGCAGCATCCGGTTGTTTCAAAAATTTACTTTTCTGAGTTAAATCGCAAACAAAGTTTAGAGCAAGATTTATTCTACTACTACGGCGCCAATTGGCGGGAACAAATATCCCCGTCACCAGCAGCTAAAGCTTACGTGCAGCGGATTCATGAAATCTCGGCTACCGCACCAGAACTGTTAGTAGCTCAGTCTTACACTCGCTACCTAGGCGACTTGTCCGGCGGACAAATCCTCAAGGGAATTGCTCAGCGCGGCATGAATCTTACCGAGGGAGAAGGCACTGCTTTCTACGAATTCCAGGATATTCCTGATGAAAAAGAGTTCAAAGCTAACTACCGTCAGGCAATGAATGAATTGCCGATTAACGAAGCTACAGCAGAGCGCATTGTTGACGAAGCTAATGCAGCTTTTGGCATGAACATGAAGATGTTTATGGAGTTAGAAGGCAATTTGATTAAAGCTGTCGGTCAGATGCTGTTCAATACCCTGACGCGGAAGCGCGGCGCAGCCAGTACCGAATTGGCTACTGCTGATTAGTCAATACCCATTGGCAATAATTTGAGCCTCGTTTAAGAGGAAAACATTAAATCCTGGGGGTTTGATGGCTGCTTTTACAGTCACCAAAGCTCCGGGATTTTGCATGGCGGGCGATCGACTTTTTGACTCATATCATTTCCGGTTGCATCGGAATTACTGTAGTTTAGACTAACCAAAGATGAGAACGGTGGCAAAAGAAGAACTAGAGCCACCGCGCTAGGAGAGAATGAGGGTGAAAAAGAAAACCTATCCACTCCTTAAATGAACAGTGAACGATTAAAGGACTTTCGTCAAGCAGCATACGATTTATTAGTGAAAGCAAAAGATGCGACATTCGAGCTGATGGATGCAGTGATGACAACAAAAAATGCGTCGTGTTTAGCAGAATTTTCACTAAATCCATTATTCTCTTCGTCAATGGCAAGCGCGTCTATGAAGCCTTACAAGACTGTAGACCAGACCGAAAAAAACTGATGCTGCTCTATCTGGAGCAATTACAGAAAGAAGCAGCCCCAACGGAACATATATTAGTAGCAATCGACCACACTGCATGGGAGAGAGCAGATGCCAAAACGTTACAAGATAGA
>NZ_JAEQCT010000007.1:0-4032 GCF_020738205.1 Microcoleus sp. PH2017_24_DOB_U_A | reverse complement strand
TACTGTTGCATTCTTTTGAAAAATTGGTATTAAAATCAAATTAACGTATTAGGTACGTAGTTGCGCTTTAGCGCTCTTTATAATATTAGGAAAGAGCGCATTGCTGAATTTAAGTATGAATTGAAATGTAGAGACGTAGCATTGTTACGTCTTTACAGAGGTTTCAGTATCATAGGAAATAATTTTCCTACATCAAATCAGCAACGCCGGAAAGAGCGCTGAAGCGCAACTACGTACCTTAGCCGGGTGCATCTCATTTTTGAAAATATACTCGTAGGGGCGAAGCATTTCGGCAGTAAATCTCTGATTCTCACTGATAAATTATGTGCCGAAATGCTTCGCCCTTGCCAAAACCAGATGCACCCTATAGCAATCCTAAATCCATCAAGCGAACACACACTCTTTTCTTATCTTCCTACCCTTCGGGAACGGCTTCGCCGAACGCGAACTTCGCGCCTTCGCGGTTCGTTGAACAAATCTGGTTCACAAATGATTTAGACTTGCTATAAAACAAGCTTCCCAATTACCAATTACCAATTACCAATTCTCAATTCCCCAAAGTTTCAATTATTAGTTGTTGGGCCGCCGGGAGAAGGCACAGATTGAATCGGTGTCGGAGGCCAATTAGAGCGACTTCTGCTGAGAGTAGCCGACACCAAAGCATAGCCCAAAACAGCAGGAAGGACGATCGCACTCAAAAACACGATCGCCACTGCCCATGTCATCGCATTGGACATCGGGCCGTAATGACTGCGGTAAGGGTCAAACGTTGGTAAATTAGACCTCGGGGCATCCCTCAGCGCGATCGGACGTTTGAACCGCACCCGCCTGTCATCGAGCTTTTCGAGCAAAACCCAGCCAACTTCCGCCTCTTCCCGACACAGCTTGTGAAAAATCGCCGGATTGCGAAATAAATCGCTGCTAGCCCGGACAATCTTGTACTCCCAAACTGTCAAATCATCAGGATTGCGATCGGATTTTGGATTGCCATTTGCGATCGCATTTTCAGGCGCAGTCAAATTATCTTCTTGAGATTCGTACCGAGTCAAAACTTCCTCCTCCTCATCACATTTTTGCCCCGCAGCCAATTGCTCGCGGCTCACCAAGACACCCAGAATCCCAGCCTCCAAGCCGAGACTACCAACCATCAAACTCCAAACCAGAATTTCAGTCATAAAAGGAGTTATAAAGTTAAAAATTAAAACTAAAAAGACTCGCTTTTAACTTTCAATCTTTAATTTTAAAATAGCCTTCCACCACACAATCTGCACCCACCGCGTTGCTGAAAAGCCCAAATCTCCCACAGGAGTTGGAGCACCTTGGCCGCCGACAATTTTAGGAGCAATAAAAGCCATAATTTTCTGCACTGCACCTTCAGCAATTGCCGAAGCCGCCAAAGTGCCACCGCACTCCCACAGTACAGACATAAAAGATCGATCGTACAAATAAGTCATCACATTAGTCGGTGTCAGCGGTGACAACTCCACAACTTCCACCCCTTTGGCAATCAAAAATTCCTGAAATTCCGGCTTAACCCCAGGCTCAGTCAGTACCAAAGTAGCCGCCGAGGAGGTTTCCCACAACCAAGCCGACTTCGGCAAATCCAGAGAGCGGCTCATCACCACCCGCAAGGGATTGTTTCTGTCAGGCTGGTGGCTTGTTAGTTTCGGATTATCTAGACGCACCGTATTTCCCCCAACAATCACCGCATCGCAGCCGGCACGCACCCGATGTACCTCGCTCCGAGCTTCCTCGCCTGTCACCCAAGCGCTGTGACCGGTAGTAGTAGCAATTTTACCGTCTAAAGTCATCGCATATTTCAAAATTCCGAAAGGCTGGCGGTACAAAATCCGGTGTACGAAAGCCTCGTTGAGTTTCTGACAAGCTTCCCCTTCCACTCCCGCCACCACTTCAATGCCAGCATCCCGCAATCGAGCCAGCCCAGTGCCAGCTACCAATGGATTTGGATCGACCATTCCAGCCACTACTTTTGCCACCTTAGCCTTAACTAAAGCTTCGGAACAGGGAGGAGTCCGACCGTAGTGGTTGCAGGGTTCCAGGTTCACGTAAACAGTCGCTCCGGCGGCAAGTTCCCCCGCTTCCCGGAGTGCAAACACTTCGGCGTGAGGTTGGCCGGCACCGGGATGGAACCCTTCGCCGACAATCTTACCGTCTCGGACAACTACGGAACCGACGAGGGGGTTGGGTGCGGTTTTGCCGAGGGCGCGGCGGGCCAATTCTATGCAGCGGCGCATCATGGCTCGATCGAACTCTTGAATTGTGCTATTGTCCAGTTGTTTTGTACCTTGCTGCTGTCGATTAGCTAAGTTGGCGATCGGTTTAGCGTCCGCCTCAAAAGTTTCCATGAGATTTTGCTCTGATATCTAACCTAAGTTTAGTAAGTTTGATGCTAATTTTTGCGAACGGGCGACGATCGATTGTTGAGCCAAACTTTACGGTATCAGGATTGAAAGGCGATTAAAATGGCGATCGACCCCACACGCCCAAACAAATAGCTGTGAACTACCCAACGCTGACCTTCGGTACAGCGTGGGCTTCTGACTTCATTGGGGATTGCGTCAGCTTAGACTTACGTCCCAGCTTCGGACTCACATCCCCTCCATCAGCAGCAGTCCTGGTTCCCAAGACCGATAGCATTCTGATTCCTTCTGCTCTGATATTTATTGAGGCGTTTCCGTCCCTATCGTGATGAGTACCGCAACTAGGACAAGTCCATGTCCTAACGTCTAATGGCATTTCATTCACCTGATAGTGGCAATTTGAACAGAGTTTCGAGCTAGGAAACCATCGGTCAATCTCTACCAACACTTTACCTTCACGGTCTAGTTTGTACTGCAAGAAATTGACAAACATCCCCCAACCTACATCAGAAATTGCTTTAGCTAGTTTGTGGTTGCGAACCATGCCCTTAACGTGAAGGTTTTCGACTACGATGACTTGGTTGTCGTCAACAAGCTTTCTGGATAGCTTATGCAAGTAGTCTTGACGGACATTGCTGATTCGTTCGTGAACCCTAGCAACCAGTTTCCTGGCTCGATCTCTCGACCTGCTTCCTTTCTCCTTTCTGGCTAGTTTTTGCTGTTTTCTTTTCAGGTTGCGTTCATGTTTTGCTAAATGCTTAGGATTCGGGTATTTGGATGTCTTGATACCATCATTGACAACAGCAAAATCTTTCAATCCCAAGTCAATTCCTGCAACTTTTCCATCGGTGTGAGCAACTAATTTGTCTCCTTCGAGTTCTGTCAGCACAGAGGCATAGTATTTTCCTGAAGGGGTCATGCTGACTGTTACAGTTTTGATAATTCCTTCAATCGGTCGATGTAACTTGACTTTAACAATGCCGACACGACCAGGAAACTTGAGGAAACCATCAACAATTTTGACTGACTGCGGATACTGGATTGATTGCCTATTTTTCTTGGCTTTGAATCTAGGGTATTTAGCTCTCGACTCAAAAAAGTTCTTGTAAGCAGTTACCAATTTGAGCGTAGTCGCTTGCAAAACTTGAGAGTAACACTCCGACAACCATTGTGTTTCTTCTTGTTTTTTGAGATTTGGTAGGAGTTTGTTCAACGCAATTTGAGTCAAGCCTTTACCCGTGGCTTTGTAGGTTTCAATGCACAAGTTGAGTGCATGATTCCACCACCAGCGAGAGCATCCAAAGTGCTGAGATAGTATCTCTTGTTGTTCAGTTGTCGGATACAGTCTGACTTTGACGGCTTGATGCTGCATTGTTTTTACCTCTCTTTAGCATTATATACATTCTTGATAAAATTAGTCCATCTAGCTGGCAAATTTTACCGGGATTGACCGGATAAAATTTGCTTGGGGGAGTCCATGTATCCCAACGCTGACCCAACGGGTACAGCGTGGGACTTATCGCTCCCCCAAACCCCCTCAAAAGTTAAAAAACTAGGACTTACGCATTGACAAAATCACAAAATAGTGCATTGATAAATATGAGTGGTCTACTTTCCAGGTATTTGACAATGAGAAAAACTACCAAACCCT
>NZ_JAEQCT010000140.1:0-13306 GCF_020738205.1 Microcoleus sp. PH2017_24_DOB_U_A | reverse complement strand
TCAGCTATCTGAGGGCTAAAGCCCAACAATATATCTCAGCTATCTGAGGGCTAAAGCCCAACAATATATCTCAGCTATCTGAGGGCTAAAGCCCAACAACATACCTCAGCTATCTGAGGGCTAAAGCCCAACAACATACCTCTAGCAATAAGTCTTATTTAGATTAACAAAATTACGGCTGCTGTTGCTAGCAATAACAGGATTCCGGCCGCACCTGCGAGGGGTTTTGCTGCTATTCCTGTAATCCATTCCGGTACTTTGTTGGTTTGATTAATTAGTCCTTCTGTATCTACGGTAGTTATACCCCAAATCCATCCGGCGTGGAGTCCGATCGCCAATCCTAAGCTACCATTGTCGGTGATGCGGGCTAAAATTAAAACCAGACCCATCAGCCACAATCCAGGTAGTTGCGGTATAGTTTCTTTTGCTGCCCAAATTAGGTGGGCGATCGCAAAAATCAAACTGGCGATCGCACCTGCGGTTAGTATTGAGTAATCTTGCTGGAGTAGATTTTGCAAACAGCCGCGAAAGATTAACTCTTCTGTCGCGCTAATCCACAGGGCTAATAACAGAGTCACGAGAGTTGAAGGCTTCAGAATTGAAGCCGGAAAATGAATGATTGTTTCGCCTGTTTCGGTTTGAACTTTGGTGTTTTGTAGTTCCAGCCAACCAGCGGTTAATTGCACGCCGAACAAAATGGTTAAGCTGACTACTGCTAATGTTAATCCCAGCAGCGAGGATATGAAAGTTGCGGGTTGCCAATCCCAACCCCAGTCAGCCAAAGATGCGCCTTCGATCCAAGTTGTCGCCCACAAAATTAAGGGGACAATTAAGTAGAGGGAAGCTAGTAAAGGCAGTTTTTTGTTGCCTAAGGGTTGGGGCGGATGCCATTTGAGGGCGATCGCCAGTATAATTGCTACGGGCAGCCACAAACAAGCCCAAGTTGAGAAAAAAACAATTACTTTGACAATTGCCGGTATTGATGGCGACACCAGTCGCAGGTTATTCAGGCTGTTCCACATTTAAGCGATTGTCTCACAAATAGAAGAGAGTGCAGCGATTTATGGGTAATAGGACTTACGCTGTTAAACCAGGTTTCTGCCGAATATGTTTGGTTTGGCGATCGGATATTGACTAATAAAATCATGTTAGCTAGAACCACACAATAAAATAGGTTTGTAGTGAGGACTTTAGTCCGCATCCATTACGCTTGACTAAAGTCCTCACTACAAACTTTTTTTAAGTCATTTACCGGAAATGCTATAATGTCAAACCCGGTTTTATCGGCATTATACCCGTGCGATCGTTGGAAGATGCACAATTAATCGAATTAGAGATTAATTGTTAATTTATCTTCACCTTAGTGGTCTTAAAGCATTATTCCTCGGCATTATCGGTTTCGTCTTCCTCGCTTGAGCTCGGATTCCGATCCTGACTGCGATCGCCATCTACCTGGATCAGGTGAATGTGCTTGTAACCCAACTTAATTTCAAACCGATCTCCGGGTGTTAATCCCATCGATTCAGTGTAAGCCGTACCGAGTACAATTTGACCGTTTTTGTGGACGCTGGCGCGATAAGCTGCTTCTCTACCCCGACCATCTTTTTTGCGTTCTGAACTTAAGGGAATCCCCTTGGCGGCGAGTACAGCATTGTAAAAACCGCTGAGATTAACGCGGGTGCGATCGTTTTTTGTTGTAGAGTAGTAGCCGCAGTGTTTTGCGGTTTCTCGTTTGGGCAAGTGAGCGAGTTCTTTGAGTTTTTGAAGCAGGGCTTTTCCTGTAAGTGGATCTGTGGCAGTTTCAATCATTATGTTGAGAAGCGATCGGGGAATACCTGCGATTTGCAAATAAGCTTTTGTGCCGATTTGTAGCATTATCAAAAATATATACTTAAATTTATGCGTTTTACTAAAAATATTTTTCAGCAAAACTCTAAAAAAATAAAACCTTTGATAATTAAGCCTTCCAGCTTGTGATTTATAGCTGCTTCCATCGGAGTTTTTTCTTCAAAGGCGATCGATCCGGCGCTGAATTTGTCTCAGGGACTGGTACATTTCGGGTAAGCGGTTGTACACAGCAGCGGCTTTGAGAAAGAGTTTGTGGGGAATTGCTGGAACCCCAGTCACGATCGCACCTGCGGGCACGTCGCTGTGAATTCCGGCTTTGGCTGTGGCGATCGCGCCATCTCCAATTTTAGCTTGATTGGCTATTCCTACTTGACCTGCCAAAATTACATTATTGCCAATTATTACTCCGCCCGCTAAGCCGACGTGGGCGGCAAAAGCGCAATTTTTCCCGATTTGACAGCCGTGACCTACGTGTACTAAATTGTCGATTTTGGTATTCTGGCCGATGCGGGTTTCTCCGACGGCGGGCCTGTCGATCGTGCTGTTGCAGCCCACCTCAACGCCCTCTTCCAATACCGTGCAGCCAGACTGCTCCATTTTCACCCATCCTGAGGCTGTCGGCACGAACCCAAAACCTTCGCTCCCGATCGCCGCACCGCTGTGAATGACGCAATTTGCCCCGATCCGAGCACGTTCGTGAATCACACAGTTAGCGTGTAGAACTGTATTTTCGCCAATTACTGCATCTGGGTAAATTACGACATTTGGATGAATGCAAACGTTATTGCCGATTTTGACTTTTGCTTGAATCACGCTGTGGGGGCCGATACTGACATTTTCACCGATTTCAGCTTCGGGGTGAACTGTAGCGGAGGGATGTATTTCGGATGGTGGGCGAAATGGTTGGTAAAAAAGGCCGATGGTTTGAGCAAATAGCAATCGGGGATCTGCTGCGGAAATCCAAGCGATGTTGCGATCGCTGCATTGAGCTTGCAAGCCTTCATCTAAGGGTAAAATTAAGGCTGAAGCGTTTGTAGTGGCTGCATGAGCGGCAAATTTAGCTCCTTCTATGTAACTGATCGTACCCGATGTGGCTTCATCGACTGGGGCGGTGCCTGTAATTTCTCGATCGTCCGCGCTGGAGGCTTTTAGGCTGTGGCTGTTGGCTAAATTCAGTTTTTCTACTAAGTCGCTAAACTGCATAAATGAAAATTTGCTGTTAACACCGATTCCTCAAGCTCAAAATCATATCATGTTCGATTGTTTGTAGTCAGGACTTTAGTCCTCAGTTTTTATTCTTTAAAATTATGAGGACTGAAGTCCTCACGAAGAACCTGGAAAGGACTGAAGTCCTCACGAAGAACCTGGAAACGAAGAACCTGGAAAGGACTGAAGTCCTCACGAAGAACCTGTTCGATCGCCCACCCATGAGTTTAGCAGCGCCCATGCAAAAGGGAGCCGATGTTTTCTGCTCCCACTCACTCTCAAAAAGCTGTAAACTATTCAGTTATTTTTGGCAACTATTGTACAGAAGAGGCTTCTACATCTACGGTGCGGGGTGTCCCTTCTGAATAGGTGTCGGTTGGTTCTGAGGCTGAGGCTGTCTGTGTTTGGCGGGATTTAAAATAGTCGATCGCCATTTGGGACACTTCGGAAATCAGCAATACTGCGATCGCCACATCGTCAATTTGTCCGACTACGGGGAGGAAATCCGGCGCAATGTCGATCGGGCTTACCAGATATGCCAGTGTTCCCAGAATAATCCACCAGCGGTACTTGGGGTTGCGGAGCGTCTCGCGGTACCAGGTATAAATCGATTGTATAGAAAAGCTCATGGGGTTGTCCTCTCGTTATATTTTCAATCTTGACAAATTCTCCCTCGAAATGCTTGTGGAGATATCCCCCCTAGGGTTGGGAAGAGAATTCTACTCAGGGACATTTGGAATTGGGTACGGGCGATGTGCTTCACGTGTCCGAAGGCCAAGCCGGGACACTTCCAAGCGTCGGTATAGTTGGGATCGAGTTGCAGCACTTGCAAGGGAAAGCGCGATCGCCTGCTCAAAATCCCGATCGTGCAGCTACTTGACTCCTTGCTCGAATGGCGCCTCGATCTCTTCCATAATTTGCCAATTCTCCCTCTCTAAAATATAGACAACTAAAGATTTTGCCTAAATTTTGTACTTTTACGCGATCGTGACTTGCACACAATTTATCAGTTCAATTTATTGGCCTCCCTCAATCTTAAATTAGTCTGATTTCCTCCTCATATTTTCAATAATCAAAATGTTCGTGCAAGAACCTTTTTTTAGTATAAAATAACACCTGTTATTTTTGTTTTGGGATGTGGGCGATCGGTTGATTGCTAATATTTCGATCGTCGAAACTCAAAATATCTTGTCTTAGGATCTACCATATTTGAACAAATAAAACGGTTCACTAAGGAACAGTTTTTTGGTATAAGTTGACACCTACTTTTTTTGAACTTCGCGATGCGGTCGATCGCCCGAATTACTGACATTTTTCGGGTTAAAACTCAGTCAAAATACACATTCATCCTGTAACTTCTTTCCCACAATCCTTGCATTCATTGGATTTCAGGCTGACATTAATCTCGGTATGGGTTTGAAAATCCGATTTTTACAGCTACTATTCTCACCGATCGCCCTACGGTCAGCCTAAGTACAAATAAATAAAATTAGTATCAGAAAATACCCGTAGTCCGAGTTTGGACAGGGCATTAAGTTCGATCGAAAAAAGGGTAGTTTTCACCCGTCTTGAAACACCCATTTTTGGTCGCCGATCGCAATTTCGCAACCATTTGCCAACCAAAAAGGCTCATTAGCAGCCAGCCTCTGCCCTCCGACAAAAGTGCCGTTGGAACTGCCGCTATCGACAAGTTGATATCGCTGTTTGCCAACTTCGTCAGTGGCGCGGCGGATTTGGGCGTGGTAGCGCGAACTTTGCGGATCTTGCAATACTAAAGTGTTAGTCGGTTCGCGTCCAATTGTAAAAGGATTAGCCGTTAAACCGATCGCCTGTCCAGAAAACTTGTAGATTAAATAGGCAGTATTTTTGCGATCGCTGCTGGCGAGTACCGTCGGTGCAAGTGAAGGTGAATTTCTCGCGGGTGGGAGACTATTTTGAGCGAGTTGTTCTGTCAGTTGTTGCAAATCGCGATCGAATGATGCTGCTGTTTCAGAAGCTGGAAGACTCGCCGGAGAATGACCTGAAATTAAGTTTAACTGCTGGACGGGAGCTTGAGGTGCGATCGGGCGGCCAGCTTCAGCAATTCTCATTTGCAGGGCGGCCGAATTTTCTGCTTCCTGTCGCGCACTCATTCCCTCAACTTGGCGAATCACTCCGTTGGTTTCGGGGAAGCTGACATCGCCAATTCGCACGTCTTCTAAATTAAAACCTAGGGGATAAAAGTCTTGGACGCGATCGAGCAAATTTTGGCGCAGCAACAGCCGACCTTGGGTGATAAGCTGTTGTAAAGAAAATTGCCCGATCGCTAATCCCATACAATCTTTAACTGCACTTGCTAAAGCCGCGATCGGATCGGACAATTCCAAAGCTACCCGTTTCGGATCTATAACTTGATAAATAACCGTCAAAGTCGCATCAATTAAAAATCTATCCTTAGACAAAAAATCTCCGTGGGACTGCACGTCCAAGTTGCGAAGTTTGGTATCTACGAGGACAATTTGACACTGTTCCAGTAGGGGAAGGGCGAAGCTGAAATGGCGCCCGGATTTCAGGGTACGCACGGCGCGGCCGTTTTTGACCAACAAACCTGTGCAACCCGCCCCTATGAAGTCCATGCTAAACCCGGCCCAGCGTTCTGGAGTCACGGTTTGAATCAGGGGAGAGGCGTTGTTCATGGGATGCGTTGAGGGAGGAATGATTCTACTTTTAGGGTAACAAATTGCTGGCGGTCGATCGGGCGATCGGTGTGCCTGTTCGGCAACTTCTATACTGTACGCCTCCACGAGTCCCCATTCAGCACGAACAGCAAGGAGCCTCTCACCTACCCGAAGGGAGGTGATGAGAGGAATTGCGAGGCAAAAATGAGACACCCTTTGACCATATCAATCCGCAAAAATGACCGGGAGAAGGGTAGTTGAGTTTTTGCCAATTTCTGTGTTCGGCAGTTGGTCAACCCAGTCCTCCACTATTTGGGTTACTGTTTTATCTTTACTTACTGCATACGCCCTTAATTTATTCAATCGACGTTCGGACATCCGCACATTTAATCTTGTAGTTTTCATATTTTTGTCTACCCATTGTTATCACGTCTATGCTATCATATCTATAACAGGAGGTAAATAACAGGTGAAAACGGCATACCAATACAAGCTACGTCCAACAAAACAGCAAGCGCAAGAAATAGACCGATGGTTGTCTATGTGTTGCGCTCAATATAATTATTTGCTGGCAGATAGATTTAATTGGTATGAGCAAAATCGTTGTCCAATCAATGCCTGTCCACTTGTTTGTCATCTCCCGGAGCTGCGAGATTACCCCGAATATTTTGGGCAAAAAAGAACACTCCCTAAGTTGAAAGAGACGCATCCTCATTACAAAGATGTTTATTCCGATGTTTTGCAGGATGTTGTCAAGCGAGTGAAAACAACTTTTGACCGATTTGTAAAGGGGGATAGCAACGGAAAACGTAGCGGAAAACCAAGATTTAAAGCTCGTAGTAGATACAGAACTTTCTTATACCCAAGAATTAAACCTGATTGTATTGCCAATGGTAGAATTTCTTTGCCCAAATTAGGTCAAATTAAAGTTATTTTGCATCGACCGCTACCGGATGATTTTAAAATTAAAACCGCATCTATCACGAAAAAAGCTGACGGTTACTATGTAACTCTAAGCTTGGAAGATTCAACCGTTCCCGAAATCAAGCCTGATATAAATCCAAGGTCAATGACTGGGATTGATGTTGGTCTAAAGGAGTTTTTGACAACTTCTGAAGGTGAAACTGTTGCTATTCCCCAACACTACCGAAAATCACAGAAACGTTTAAAAGTTATTCAAAAACGTGTCTCTCGTCGTAAAAAAGGTAGTAATCGCAGACAAAAAGCAGTAAAACAACTAGGCAAACAACATAAAAAAGTTGCAGACAAACGCAAAGATTTTCATTTCAAAACGGCGAACAACTTATTGGAAAAATATGATGTTGTTGCAGTTGAAGATTTGAATGTTAAGGGACTTGCGCGTACCCGGTTAGCAAAGTCTGTACTTGATGCTGGATGGTCAAGCTTTCTGTCGATACTGATAAACAAAGCCGAGAAAGCTGGTTTATTGGTGATCCCGGTTCAAGCGTCTGGTACGAGTCAAGATTGTTCTAATTGTGGTGTGAAAGTTCCTAAAAAACTGTATCAACGCTGGCACGACTGCCCCCATTGTGGATGTAGTCTAGACCGTGACCATAATGCAGCGATAAATATAAAGAACAGAGCGGTGGGGCATCCCGTTCTTAAAGCCAAGAGTCTCCTAAGCGATAGCCGGATTGTCTTCGAAGCCTACACTGTACTCTAAGAGTCAGTGTAGGAGTATGTCACCACGTACTGGATCTAGTTTGCATCTAATATCAATTCCGGTTGCACCGTCAGGTGATGTTGACGGTTAACAGTTAACTGTTAACGGTTTAAACAATACCGATACAACCGGAAACTATATTAAATGGGTTCTATCAAAATAATTATTCTCACGTACTTACTTACTTGATTGCTAATTGCTAATTTATAATCATCTGGTGTCCCATCAGGTGTTGCTTAATCAGGGTATGAAAAAAATAAGTTGAAAATTCCCAAGCTTTGTCGATACTGGTTTCTCTGACTGGCATATTTAGCCTTTCATACCGTCAATCAGCAACGCCTCCCATCAATTACCCGCAATCAATAAGGTTCGATCGGGGTAATTGTCTTCGGACACCATCTCCAAGCAGCACATTACACACAAAGAAGCACAAATATGATGAATTATTTCAAGCCTTTGTTAATTTTTACAGCCTTTGCAGCGGTTCTGGGTTTGGGAAAAAGTGGGGCGCTAGCTGCGGTTTGGATTATCTCTGAAACTCAGTTAAGTTTGCCACTTCACAGGGTGCAAATAGCAGCAAAGAGCGATCGCAATTTTAAGACTTCAAAAGGTACATTAAAACCAGGTAGTGTCCTATCTGTCGATCCAGATGAAGTTAGGGGCCTACCAAAAGCTGAGGCGCGGCGACGTTTCATCCTGAATAAGATATATCGCCTTCAGGAAGGCACTGCCGCTGACGATTTATTCATCGTTGATGAGAAAGCAAATAAATGGGCAGTAGAGAATGTCTCTGACGCTACAATGGGCGCTACTACTCGCGGTGTCGCCGAGATAGTCTCCGGTAAAGGCAAAGTCTGGGCGCTGATCCAGAAGTTCTAAAAAAAACGCCACTTTTTAGGGCGGCGTTCTTTTTAATTAAGCATTAAAAATGGCATAATTTCCATTTTTGATTCTTAATTTTCTAACAGTCGTAGTACAAAGCAAACTCGTAAGGGTGAGGACGTAACCGCATCGGGTTGACTTCGTTGTCGAGTTTGTAAGAAATCCAGGTTTGGATGAAATCTTCGGTAAAGACGCCTGTTTCTGTTAAGAAAGCGTGGTCTTTTTCTAAAGCTTCTAACGCGCCTTCCAAGGAACCGGGAGTAGAAGGAACTTTGGCTAATTCTTCCGGGGAAAGGTCATAGATATCTACGTCCAAAGGTTCGCCCGGATCGATTTGATTTTTGATGCCGTCTAAGCCTGCACACAGCATGGCTGCAAAGGCTAAATAGGGGTTGGATGTCGCGTCGGGACAGCGGAATTCTAAGCGCTTGGCTTTCGGGTTGTTCCCGGAAAGGGGAATTCGCACTGATGCCGATCGATTTCCTTGAGAATAAGCTAAGTTTACTGGCGCTTCAAAGCCGGGAACTAACCGCTTGTAGGAGTTGGTCGTCGGGTTGGTGATTGCCAAAAGTGCCGGGGCGTGCTTGAGAATGCCGCCGATGTAATGCAGTCCCATTTGACTGAAACCTGCATATTGATCGCCTGCAAATAGCGGTTGGCCGTCTTTCCAAATCGACTGGTGAACGTGCATCCCGGAACCGTTGTCGTTAAACAGCGGTTTGGGCATGAAGGTGATGGTTTTGCCGTATTTTTTGCCGACGTTTTTGATGACGTATTTGTATGTCAGCAAGTAGTCTGCGGCTTGGACTAATGTGGCAAACCGGAAACCGAGTTCGCACTGCCCGCCGGTGGCGACTTCGTGGTGGTGCTTTTCGATTGGTACGCCGCATTTGGCCATTGTCAGCAGCATTTCCGTTCTCATGTCTTGAGAGGTATCGGTTGGTGCTACTGGGAAATAACCTTCTTTGTAACGCGGTTTGTAGCCGAGGTTGCCGCCTGCTTCTTCTTTGCCGGAATTCCAGCGACCTTCGACGGAATCTACGTAATAATACCCGGAATTTTGGGTTTGGTCGAAGCGAACGTCGTCAAAAATGAAGAATTCTGCTTCTGGGCCGAAGAATGCTGTATCGCCGAGACCGGTGGTCAGCAGGTAGTCTATGGCTTTTTGGGCGATCGTCCGGGGACAGCGGCTGTACGGTTCGCCGGTGCGGGGTTCTTTGATGCTGCAAATGAAGCTGATGGTGGGTTCTGCCATGAACGGGTCCATCCACGCGGTGGTAGGATCGATGACCATTGTCATGTCTGATTCGTTGATGGCTTTCCAGCCCCGAATGCTGGAACCGTCGAAGGGTACGCCGTCGGTGAAGGCGGTTTCGTCGATTTGGTCGTGGTACAGGGAAAGGTGTTGCCAGATCCCCGGCATATCGATGAATTTCAGATCGACGATCTGGATCTTATTTTCTTTTATGTAGTTGAGGGCTTCTTGGGGTGTCTGGAACATGACTTACTCCTGATATTGGTTTTGTTGCGGGCGATCCTGCAACGAGTGCTTCGCTAACGGCAGATTTCAGAATGTTTGCGCGATCGTATGCCTTGAGTACCCACAGTTTTGTAACAATAGATACAAAATATTAAAGTGGGTCTAGTGGGGCAGGACAATTTGTGATGATTGCCTTGTCTGTGTTTCGGCTGTTGATATCAGGCAAACGGCTGAACTTGGCGGTCATTTGCCGGGGAGGGACTACCCTGTGTGCAAATCCTATCTCAAATCTTAATCAAAGGCCGATTTGTAGTAGTCTACAATAGGCGGTCTATCTCAGATAGCAAAGTATTGATAAAGATTTTTGGGAGAGAAACTTATGCGCGATGCCGTGACGAGTCTGATTGAAAATTATGATGTTGCTGGTAGGTATTTAGACCGAGATGGTATCGATCGGTTGAAATCTTATTTTGCAACTGGCACAGCACGGGTACAAGCAGCAGCAGCGATTAACAGCAATGCTGCGGCTATTGTCAAGCAAGCTGGTATTCAGCTATTTGCAGAACAGCCCGAACTGATTCGTCCCGGTGGTAATGCCTACACAACTCGTCGCTACGCGGCTTGTCTGCGAGATATGGACTACTACTTGCGCTACGCTACTTACGCCTTGGTGGCTGGAAGTACCGATGTGCTCGACGAGCGCGTGCTCCAAGGTTTGCGAGAAACTTACAATTCTCTGAGCGTTCCCATCGGCCCGACGGTAATGGGGATTAGCATTATGAAGGAGATGGTTAAGGCTCAGGTTGAATCTGCCGGCTTGTCTGTCGGGCCTTTTCTAGAACAGCCTTTTGATTACATGATTCGCGAATTGAGCGAACAAGATATTTAAGTCAAGCAAGCTGGTTTTTTTAGCAGCAAATTGCTTTTGTGGCTTGCACGTAGCAGGCTCTCGATCGCTTTTTTGGCATCACAGCAGAAAAGCGATCTTTTTTACGGATTATACCATTTTCGATTGGGGCTTAAAGAATAGACAATGACTTACTGCCTAAGGGTTTGGAGTTGGCTCTTCATTTGTATTCTTGTTGGAAATTGGTATTAAAAATCGCCGACATATCCCCAGACGAGGCATTTGTCGAGGGAATTTTTCGTGTGGTGGCGGTTGATTTGGTCGGTGCTGATTGCTTCTACTTCGCCGTTGGGGTAAAGAATGTGGATTAGGTTGCCGCTGACGAAGGCCAGAGGATTTTCTTGACAAATGTCAGAATTTCTGATCGGAAAGTTCGTTTTTTTCATGTCCATCGCCCTGATTGTGTTTGTAGCGCATTCCCCTGTATTTACATAATCTTTGATTTGCGACATTTTTTATGTGATTCTACGAATGTCGATGTGTGATAAAACTACAGGCTCATAGCGATCTCAGTCACATCATGTGGGGTAGGAGCGATCGGCGATCGAGCTTCAAAATACTATACAAATGCTGATGTGAGGGCATCGCCCTCGGAAAACCCAAATAATTATAAAAAATCCGCAGTCGGGTTTTTGCGTAAGTGCTAATCTGATACAGTCCTTAACCCTATCCGTACAGATTAAACATCTTGGCTAAACAACGAATAGACACTTTATTGGTAGACCTGGATTTATGTACCTCCCGACAACAAGCTCAAGCCTTGATTCGGACTGGCCAAGTCTCGATCGACCAACAGGTAATTGACAAACCGGGCACTGAGGTTGACATTGCAGCCAATATTTTGATTAAACAGCGATCGCGCTACGTTTCCAGAGGCGGCGACAAATTAGCCAAAGCTTTAGAAATATTTGCAATTCCCGTCGCGGGCAGAATCTGTCTCGACGGCGGCATTTCCACAGGCGGTTTTACCGACTGCTTGCTGCAAGCCGGTGCGGCACTGGTATACGGGATCGATGTTGGCTACGGTCAAGCTGATTGGCGCTTACGCAACGATCCGAGGGTAATTTTGAAAGAACGCACCAATTTGCGCTACATGACTGCTGCGGAGCTTTACGGCGACTCACCGCGAGCAGATTTGGCGGTAGTAGATGTGTCGTTTATTTCGCTGGATAAGGTTTTACCGGCGCTGTGGGAATTGTTGGCACCACCGCGAGAAGCGGTATTGTTGGTAAAGCCGCAATTTGAGGTGGGGCGCGATCGCGTCGGGAAAAAAGGCGTAGTCAGAGACTCGGCAACTCAAGCCGATGCGATTTTTCAAGTGTGGAAGGCAGCTACAGCTTTAGGATGGCAGGAAAGAGGCTTAACGTGGTCGCCTTTACTTGGCCCGGCCGGTAATATCGAGTATCTTCTATGGTTGGGGATCGATCGCGAACAGGAACCAGACCAAAGTGCGATCCTCTTCGAGGGCTGCGCTAACGAAGAGGGTGTTGTGAAGGAACGGATCGCACAAGTCGCAAAAGCGGCCGCGCAGGAACTTGTCAAGTGATTTTAGATTTTAGATTTTAGATTGACTGCAAAATGTCAAACTAATCAATTTTAAGACTCAAATGTGGAGAGCCAGATTTATCTAAAATTTTAAATTGTTTTGTCAATCAGACTCCTAAACTTTCACAAGAGTGAATAATTCCATGCAGCCATTAAAACAAGTCGGTTCGATTTTCTTGTACGTCCTAGGTGGCATAGGTTATCTGGCGATTGCAGCTACTATTGTAGGCGTGTCAATTCTCATCAAGTTCGCAGCTCTGCTACTGGCAGATAAATTATTATATACAATTCTGATTATCGGTGATTTGTTGAGGGGCATCGAAATTATTGAACTGTTAAATATATTGGTATTTGCTTTTATCGGCATGGGATTTGGCATCGCGACAAAACTGCTACATCCTAAATACAGTCGCCAAATTAGTGCGGCTTTGTTGATACCTATAGTTCCCATAGTTTTCATGAGTACGCCAGCCATCAGATATAATTCTTGGCTGGACAAAGTAGCGGAATCGGATAAGTTAGCGCCGGCGGAAACTGCAACATTAACCAACTCATTTTTGAACCGAAAGGTAGGAGTGGAAGGTTTTCTCGGTTATTATGTATATACAGGTCAGTTTCCGGTGATTCCCACAAAACAATCTGAGATGAAAGACCTCGACAGCTTTGAAAAAAAGGTTAATTCGAGATTTGTGCAGTTAACTGGTGTTGCTCCGACGATTGTTTCTTGGTCAATGCGGGTTTGTTTTTGGCTGATTAGAATATTCTACTTTTGTATTGCGGTAATTGCGACGATTGTTCATTTTAGGGAAGGTGTGAGAATCGCGGGACGATAAGAATACAAGCTGTGGGGTGCTTATCTAATTTTCAGGTACGTAGTTGCGCTTCAGCGCTCTGGGAGCAGGTACGTAGTTGCGCTTCAGCGCTCTGGGAGCAGGTACGTAGTTGCGCTTCAGCGCTCTAGGAGCAGGTACGTAGTTGCGCTTCAGCGCTCTGGGAGCAGGTACGTAGTTGCGCTTCAGCGCTCTGGGAGCATCTCATTTGTTGTGCAAAAACCATTTTTTCGAGAGGTACGTAGTTGCGCTTCAGCGCTCTAGGAG
>NZ_JAEQCT010000139.1:0-13430 GCF_020738205.1 Microcoleus sp. PH2017_24_DOB_U_A | reverse complement strand
TCGTAAACTTTACCGCCTGTAAAGCTGATTTGTTCTCCCACTTTGTAAGCAGGTAAAACATCAAATTGCAAGTTTTTAGGAGCTGTATTTGTTGGCGGTGTCGGAGTTGGCGGCGTAGGTGTCGGAGTTGGCGGTGTCGGAGTTGGCGTAACTGTAGCTTCTTTGACACTAAAGCTTTTGAGTACCGTCTCGCTGGTAGCGCCTGCTTTGTCATAGGCGATCGCCTTTAATTCATAATTCCCCGCCCCTAAAGCAGGTAGAGAATAACTAAAAGTTGCCAACCCCTGACTGCCGGCTGTAAAATTCGTTGCATCTGCTAAATTAGTCCACTCATCGCCTGCTTTTCGCAATGATAATTTTATTCTGTCTAGGTCGATCGCCCCATTACCATCGATTACTTTTCCACTTGTTAACTCAATCGTTTCACCAATTTTATAAATGGCTTTTAAATCGAACTGTAAGTCTTTCGGTGGCGTATTTATTGGTGGCTTTGATTTGAGAAAATCGATAAATTTCTTCCCGCCTTCAGAAGTAGTCCAATCCTTAGCCGGATTAATTACTTCTTTCAACGGTACAGCTTTGCCGATCGCACCTGTCAACTTAAAAATAACATCCTGATAATCGCCATCCGAACCCGTATCAACCCGCTGATCCTCTAGGGAAAATACCAAGCCACCACCATCAACGTCCGCTATTTGACCGTACAACCAAGCATCATTTGGGTTGAGACTAGATAACGAAAACAGCGGGCGCTTATCTCCACCAATATCGGGATTGTTAAAAACCTCTTGCACTGTACCATTTGGCACCAACATTACAGCATAAGCCTTTCCGGGAGTTGTGGTAAATGTCTTCACGCCCTGATACGGCCCATCATTATAATTTTCTTCTCCCAAAGTGCCACGAAATAGAGGATTTCCCCCCTCTACGGATTCAAAAATCGTGATATGACCCAATACAGAATTACTCAGCGATCGTCTGGCAGCTTCCTTCATAAATCCCTTATAATCTGAAGCAAATCGCTCCATACCATCGAGACTAAAAATAGCTATTTCCCCTTGATATCTGCCGCCATCGTTGAGAAAATCGAAGCCTACTTCACTTTTTTGCGAGACAAAAAATCCCGCATCAACCCCCAAACCGCTTAACGGATCGATTCTACCATCGGCAGTTAAACTGACTTGATAATTTGTGTAGCCGGAAACAGGAGAAATATTTAAAATATAATCCGCCGCCCCTAAATTATCGATGTTAATAATTCCAGCTTTTACGTCGCTAGTTGAAATACTTTTGATTACCTTCCCTTCTTTGTCGCGCAGTTCCATATTGATATCGCCACTAACACCGATCGCGGAGATGCGGGCGCTACCCATCCTGGGAAGACTGAAAAAATAGCTATCTTTAGGATCGGTGTTATCCGTAGAACCGATCGAGAAATAGTTATCGTTGAGGCTACCGATTTGAATATTGGACATTTTATACACCCCTTTCCTTAATCAACTTAGGTTTATCAAAAAACAACGACCCGGAAATAAATACAGGTATGGCGAATTTTTAATACTTAAACTGTCGTTTAAGATGCTTTGCCTCACTCAGAATGATAATATGAGGCTTTAATGGATGAATCATGAAAATCTTTTTGACGAACTATATTATTAGGCATTTTTTCTCTCCTGTCAATCGATATTTTGATGAAGACTTGATGAAGGCTTTATGAAGATTTGACAAACCATTTGAGTTTTTACTCCTGTTTTGTATAAGTTCGATCGAACGCTGGTAATTTGCAATTTGTCAACTGGTAAGACAGAATTTTTAGTGGCATTTTATAAAACAATCCTGGCAATTTCTAGCGATCGCACGCAGGGCAAAAAACCCAGTTTCTGTTGTTGATGCACGAGTCCCACAGCCAGCGAGGGTTAAAGGTAGAGTTCCCGTCACCCTCAAAAATCGGCCGTTACTTATCTATCTGGAAGCAGGCGTTAGTTTTATGCAGAACGCTGCCTAATCTTCATAAAACTTTATAAATTGGAGAATGGAGCCGCCAGAAGTCGGCTCAGGAAGGGATCTCGCCAAAATATTCTCGAACCGGAACTTACCCCCACACGGCGAAGTTTCGTTGTTGTGGCGCGCCCTCAACCTTGCCGAACCGCCCCCCACACGGCGAAGTTTCGTTGTTGTGGCGCGCCCTCAACCTTGCCAAACCGCAACTGCCACCGTACCCACAGCCTCTACCCATGGGTAATAAGTTAAGCCTGTATGGCAGTTGTCAAGGGGATACCAGAAATCGGACTTGTTCTTTGCGGGCGATTATTCAGCAAACCCTAAGCTGTTTCGCATTTAAACTGGGATTTTTGAGTGCTGAAACCGCAAGCCTTGCCGAGATAGCCCGATCGATTTAAATGTAAAACAGCTTAATTAAATATAATCGATCGCCCCCGCAAAAGATTACTTGACTTGCACTTTTCGATCGCTGCGTTTGCGTTTCCATAACAAGCCGCCGAAAATTGCAGCCGCAGTTACTATCCCTCCAATTTCTGAAGGTTCGGGAACAGGTTCAGCACCATCGATCGCCCGCATTTTAAACGAGAACTTATCCCGATTTGATTCTAATTTTATTGGGAATGCTAGAGGGTTAGTCGGCTCGATTGGTGCATCGATACCGAGTACGCTAAACTCCGATACGCCGTAACCGAGCAAAGCCACAAAATCCACTATTTCATTAGGCTTGAATTTGCCGATTTCTTGACCGCCAACTGCGATAGAAAAAAGTTCGTCAGCATCAATACCGCTGGGCAAACTGAGAATTTTCGTAAATAGCGATGGTTCGGTTGGCTTGGGATTAAATGCGATCGGACTTGACCCAACAATATCCTCGCCGATTTTGAACGCAAAACCCGCCGAGGTTGGCGGGTCAAACCACAGGCGATTTGCTACATTATTAAAAATATGCCAACCATCCTCAAAACGATCGGGTAATACAGGATTGCGCTGAGAACTACCGCTGATAGGATCGAGCAGAAAAGCATGATTTGTACCAGTCGCGCGGTTAATCCCTTGACCGACAATTTGACCGCGATCGTTAATGCCGCTGATTTGCTGTAAAAACCACCCAGAATCAGCAGGAATCAAACTGTTAAGGTTAGCCATTTCGCCGTCTTCCCAGATTAAACCGTGACTGAGGCTGCCATTGACACTTGTGTTACCAAAACCGACTGCTTGTCCTTTATTATTAATTGCAACCCCGTAATTGACATTGCCACCGAGAGTTTTGAGTTCTGTAAGTTTACCGTTTGACCAAATAACAGGTTTACTTTGCCGAGTGTTCTTATCTGCTGAATGGCCGATCGCCTGTCCCAAATCGTTGATATCGTAAGCAATACTGTCGTTGTGTCCTTCCAGAGTTCCCAAGTCTACGATCGTGCCATTTTCCCACAAGGCAGCATGAGTTATGCCGAAAACAAGACCGGAATAACCAACTACTTGCCCTTTGTTATTGATACTCATAGCCCCGCCATTGAAACCAAGAGTATCGAGTTTTGTCATTACACCGCTTTGCCATACAAAGGGGTTAAATTGCTCTTGGGTAATGTTAAACTTACCAACTATTTGCCCAGCATCATTGATGTCACTAGCGCTACTGCTAATGCCACCAAAATAACCGAGGTCTGTCCTTTGACCGTTTTCCCACAAATAGGCATTATCCGTCCAATTTTCGCTGAGATATCGGCCCACAACTTGACCGGAAGTGTTGATTTGGTAAGCCCAAGTGCTGTCGGTAACTTCAGTCAATTGACCGTTTTCCCAAATCCAACCCACACCATTTTTACCCATTACCACTTGTCCGAGATTGTTGATACTGTAAGTGTTGCCGGGGCCGAGGTCTGTAATGGCATAGGAGGAAAAACCTGTATGGATACTGGCGGCGCTGACTGGTTCAACTACGGTAAATCCCAATAAAGTAAAAGCAGTCAGCGACAGACAACTTTGAACAAACCCGCGAGAGGAAGTTTGTTCAAACATTTTTTTTAATTTTTTCACGTGCACCTCAGAGTCGATGGTTGGGTTGGCATTGCTTGTTTGCATAGAAAACGAGTTCCCTGTATATCTATCAGGGTGTCGATCGAGATTTTATGCGCTGACGCGACAATTTGTTACAAAAATTTACTAAAACTTACGCCTCGCCGTCCAGAAACCGAGTTTTCTACGACAATACTAGGTTCCAGAATGATAATCGCTGTCGGTGGGAGAGTCCACCAACAGCGATTATTCGATCGTCATTATTATTCAATTACATTTCTAGACATTGCGGGTATGGCTCAAGGGCGAAAAATTTTGAAGCAAGCGGTGTTGGAATTCCTAGTTCACGGGCTGCGCTACGTATTCTACGCCCAACCAGGTTCCCTCTCGCGGGGACTGCCAAGGGCACATTCTGCTGAACCTTTGCAAAGCAAGCTGGTTTGTCTCACCATCTGAGGTTTATATCTGGCCCGACCCTGAGGGTATCGTGAGAGGACAGGCGATCGCGCCTCTGTACCGTTCAGTCCCCCAAGCTGCCAAGAACGATCCAAAACTTTATGCCTTACTCAGCTTGACTGACGCTATTTGAGTTAGTCGGGTGAGAGAGCAACGTTTAGCCGCTAGCGAACTTGAAAAGCTGCTTGCTTCAAAATAATGGAATCACTGGGTACCACAAGAAACTACGGTTTTTCGATCGACAATTTGCACAATATTTTTAAAAAAATGTGCTTAATGATACCGATTCGTAGCAGCAACCAAATTCGGGTTTACTACGATCGAACACTACCAAACTGCTACCAAACTAGATTTACCAATACTAAAACTACACTAAACTTGACGTTACAACACTCGTTCGCAGTTCATCTATTTTCGTACACTTTCATCTCATTTTTGTCCGCGAACGTTGTACTTTTGTCTATGAACGTTACACTTAGATCCATTTTAATCCACACACCCAAATATTCATATAGCACAAGGAATACAGGTGTTTTCAGACCATCAAAAATTGCATAGAATAGCAGGTAGGCATTGCCAAAAACCGAGATTCAGGCAAATACTACAGGGGGGCATGGAAGCAAATATTGCGCGTCTTTACTTACTCCGCATTGCGCCGTTTTTTACCATTTCAGTCACCGAATACTTGGGGGTATCGAAATACCTGTTTTTTTGACAAAAGCGCAGAATCGAAAAACCTATCTCAAAAAGCCTAATTTGCAGATCATAACTGATGCAATTGTTCAGCTTGCTGTTGGATAGTGCAGTTATTTTTGCTGCTATGAGTTAGGAGTATAGCGGTTCTCAAGCCACGCGCGGGGTACAAACCGATCTATGGATGCCCTATGCCCAATCCCCAAGGGTACCTCATCGAACAGAAAAGGGCTATACCAGTGATGCCCGTTACGATCGACTTTAAGGGACTTCTCCCGTGAACTCGCCCCCATCCACAAAATGACCCGACTTGGATAGATTTAGTGACACAGAAATTAGCCCAAGTTACGATCGACTTCTTGGCAATTATTTAACCACAGAGTCTCAAAAGCATAAGTCAAAAGCATAAGAAAGCGAGCAAAACTTGGGAGGTGAGGACACCGCCATGTTTCGTACACCACAAGCCATTTTGAGAGTTGGAAAACTTAAATCGATCGAATGTTTGAGAACAGCGGCCAGACATAACAGCCGAACCACTGTCGTACCAAATGCTGACAAAAACAAGACTGTTGAAATCTTGCAAGGCCAAACATCGCCCGAAGCAGTCGTAGAACTAGCACGGGCAAAAATTGGCTCTCAAAAAGTCCGAAAAGATGCAGTCATTGCCGCAGACATCCTCCTGGGGGCTTCCCCCAGCTACTTCAGACCCTCTTGCCCGGAAGACTATGGGTACTGGCAGCAAAAGCAACTGGTTCTATGGACAGAAGCTTCAACTAACTGGCTCGAAGAACACGTAGGGAGTAACATTCTTCAAACCGCCCTGCACCTCGATGAAGCCACTCCCCACATCCACTGTCTCTGGGTACCTATCAACAATGAGGGAAAACTCAGCTACAGGAGTACGGAGTTTGGAGGAACAAGAAGTAGCTTGAGCAAACTTCAAGACAGCTATGCCGCAGCCGTTGCCGACTTGGGCATCGAACGTGGCATCAAATTCTCGCCGGCACGGCATCAAAAAATCCGACAGTATTACACTGCTGTCAACTCCCAAGAAACTGTATTAGATTTAAACTTATGGCTTCCCGAACCAGAACCAGAAGAAACTGCCACCAATTACAGGTCTAAGTCAATTGCCTTGCTACAGACTGGTTCCGACGCCATCAACCAGATGCTTGCAGAACGGCAAAGGGCTGTAACACAACAAGAACTCGAACGAGAAAAAGCTATCCTCGCTCAAAAATATTAAGATCGAACAGAAGCTATATGGGAAATCCGATCGCCAGTTTCTAGAGCGCGTTTTCCAAAAGTTGATGCTCAATTTTACCTGGTGGGTAAATCGCAAGGATGCCGAGGGTAATAATGTCTTTCAAGGCGGATTTTTGGGCTTAGATAATATCGGCGTATTCGATCGCAGTGCGCCACTACCGACGGGCGGATATATCGACCAATCTGACGGTACTAGTTGGATGGGGATGTATTGTTTGAATATGTTAAAAATCGCGCTAGAATTGGCAAAAACTAATCCAGTTTATGAAGATATTGCTACCAAATTTTTTGAACATTATCTCTATATTGCCGATGCGATGAATCACATTGGGGAAATGGAAGATTCCTTATGGAATGAGGAAGATGGCTTCTATTACGACGTGTTGCATTTTCCCGACGATCGCCAAATTGAAATGAAAGTGCGATCGCTAGTCGGCTTAATTCCTCTATTTGCGGTAGAAATATTAGAACCAGAAACATTACAGCAATTACCCAATTTCAAAAAGCGATTGGAATGGTTCATCAAAAATCGGCACGATTTACGCCGTAATGTAGCTTGCATGGAAACCAAAGGTAAAGGCGCGCGCCGATTACTGGCGATCGTTTCTAAAGACAAACTCCAACGCATTTTACAAAAGATGCTCGACGAATCAGAATTTTTCAGCGATTACGGAATTCGGGCAGTTTCTCGCTATCATGCCGAACATCCCTATTGCTTCTATACCAACGGTACCGAGTTTCGCGTCGATTACGAGCCAGCCGAGTCTACCAGTGGTTTATTTGGTGGCAATTCCAACTGGCGCGGCCCCGTTTGGTTTCCAGTGAACTTTCTTTTAATTGAATCGCTGCAAAAGTTCCATCGCTATCTCGGCGATGATTTCAAAGTTGAATGTCCGACAGGTTCGGGGCAAATGTTGACTCTGTGGGAAGTCGCTACCGAACTATCCCAGCGACTCACCCAGATTTTCCTCCGTAACCCAGCGGGACAACGCCCAGTTTATGGGGGTACCCAGAAGTTTCAAAACGACCCGCATTGGCGCGATTTGGTGTTGTTTTATGAATATTTCCACGGCGATAATGGCGCGGGAATTGGAGCCAGTCACCAGACGGGATGGACGGGATTGGTAGCGAAGTTAATTCAACAGTTGGGGGAATATGGGGATGAAGATCGAGTAGGGGAATCGGTGCTGGAAATCGAAGCAGGTAGTGAATCGATCGTTATTTAAGTGGGATGATAAAGGTACTCAATTACCAGTAATATAGATTGCGATTGGTGCCTAACCTACTTTGTTTTTTCCTAACATTGTACAAAGTTAATCCCCACGTTTAGGGTGTAGCAAAAATTAATATGCCATACATTAATATTCAGATTACCACAGGTTCTACAAGGACACAAAAAGCTCAACTTGTTAAAGAAGTAACTGATTCTCTCGTTCGGATTCTTGGCAAAAATCCAGAACATATACACATCGTCATTCAGGAGATTGCAGAAGAAGATTGGGGATTTGCAGGACTCCTGACAGATGATTGGAAACAGCAGCAAAACTCATAAGAAGAGTGATGCTGAAGTAAATTAGATAGTTTTGTAGGGTTGGTATTTTATAAGCCTCGTTGACGAATTATGTCAAACATTTTACCTGTTTAATTACCCCAAACCTAGATGGTGGAAAGTACCCACCATCTAGTCCGACGCTGCTGCCGTAACTGCTCTACTAATCTGCACTGACTTGACTCTTCGCTTTATCTAGTCTTCTTCCCCAAGGTTTGAGAACTGAGATCGCAATAATCACAACCAAAGAAATAACTTGAACGAAAGTTCCAATTAATACACCTTTGGCATCGAAATTATAAACCAAATTATTCAGGGCTTGTAATCCCTCCTGCCCTGACAATTTTTCAGCAGTATTCCCCCACGGAAATAGCCAGAATGTGCCAAATACAACCAAACCAGTCGTTAGTATCCACTTAGTAATTACCCAATAGAACTTGATAAATCCATAATTTGTCATCCAGCACAGAAATGTTGCTGTGATGACGGAACCAATCGCTGAAGGAATGACAATCCAGTCATCTAGAAGATTAATTGCTGAATCTAGAGCATTCAGTACGTCGGCATTAACTGATGTTGTGTTTCTAAGCGACAGTAGCAGCATACTCAAGACGCTTCCCGTCCAGAGCGCAGCAAAACCAATATGCGCTGATAGCAGCCAGTTTCTCTGACGGATACTCAATTTTGGCATTTTTCCTCCAAGGTACTTCGATCGAGAACAGCACAACCGCAAGACAGCAATGCTTTTAGTCATGCGGATCGATTGCTTAATATATTGATAGTTAATATATTAAGTAATTGTCCAAAAGTCAACATCATCAGGCTGGGATCGCTAAGAAAAGTTCTGAATGATTCGATCGAGGAGCTTGAGAACGATTTCCTGCTCTGCTTCGGAAATATTTGCAGTTGCCTTTTTAACGGTATCTGCACCAAGCGGTGGCAGAATATACATGAGTCTTTTGCCTTCTTCCGTCAGCCAGATGCGGACGACACGGCGATCTGCTGAGTTTCGTTCTCGGTAAACTAGGTTGCGCTCTTCCATGCGATCGACGACTCCGGTTAGTGTTGCGCCTAGCTGTTTGAGTCTGTCAGCAATACCTGTTGTAGTAATCCCATCTTCTTCCCATAGACAGCACAGAACTAGATAGTGAAATGGAGTCAGATCGTAAGGTTCGAGCCGCTCTAGAAAATCTCTGTACATCAGTTGAGATGCCAGTTTCAGTTGATGCCCCAAGTTGTGAGGAGCGAGAGCATATTTCCATTGCTGGAGAAAATTAGCATTGGACGATGAACTAGGCATTCGATCGAGGTATTGGTGATTAAGCCAAATAGTTAATGTATTAATTATGCTATAACAATCAATTACATAAACGACCGCAAGCGTGAGTTGGAATTGTCGAAGGTAATTTAGGTCGCTCGAGTGCGATCGAGTCTCTACAGACTAAATCGCGCTGGGTTTCGATCGCCGCGTTTCTCAACAAATTCTCATTTTCTCTTCAGGAGTGTTTCAGCTCGATCGGGGATCGTAGTTATTATCGAGGCAAATTTAGCTCCGCGATAACCTAACTTTATCCCCTAGCCCCTCACCAGATGAACGTCAATCAGATCGGGAGTGAATCGATCGAGCATCCCCGTTTTCGGTGGATTAATTTTAATACCATCGCAGGATCGATCGATGATGGTAGGGATGTCATCCAAGGGCTGAGTCAAAGCCAAAAAATGCTCCCTTGTCGTTACTTTTATGACGATCTCGGTTCGGAATTATTCGAGCAAATTACCGATTTACCAGAGTACTATCCCACCCGCACCGAGCAGGCGATTCTAGAACAATATGCCTCAGAAATTGCCGAGTTCACGGGTACCTGCGAATTAGTAGAATTAGGTAGCGGTAGCTCTCGGAAAACTCACCTGTTATTAGAGGCTTACAGTCAACTCGATCGTCAACTGCACTATTATCCGATCGATGTCAGTGCTGGCATTCTCAAGAGTACGGCTCTAGCATTGTTGGAACGCTACCCCAACTTAAAACTGTGCGGCTTGGCGGGGACTTACGAGCAAGCTCTGGCTCAATTGCCACCAGCAGAACTGGGGAACCGCATGGTGATTTTCCTGGGTAGTACGCTAGGGAATCTAACCGATCGAGAGCGTAGCAGTTTCCTGACCCAAATTCAACAGGCACTCCAGCCTGGAGAATTTTTCCTCTTAGGCGTAGATTTACAAAAATCGATCGAGACGATTGAAGCTGCGTATAATGATGCTCAAGGTGTGACGGCTGAATTTAACCTCAATATCCTCCGCCATCTCAATCATCGCTTTGGAGGTGATTTTGCACTCGATCGATTCGAGCATTTAGCATTCTACAATCGGGAGCAACATCAGCTTGAAATGCATCTCCGCAGTTTGGTAACTCAAACTATAGCTTTTGCAAACCTAAACTATCGAGTTAAGTTCGAGGCTGGAGAAACGATTCACACCGAAATATCTCGCAAGTTTCATTTACCAACATTAGTAGATAATTTATCGGCTCATGCTTTTAAACCTTTACAATTTTGGACAGATCCACAAGATTGGTTTGGCTTGTTGCTATGTCAACGTCAATGTACTGTAGGGGAGTATCCTTAAATTCCAAGCGATCGCTATCCAACGAAAAATCAATCCACAATCAAAAATCAAAAATCAAAATGACAGCACATATCCTCTTGGTTGAAGATGAAATTAAACTCGCCCGATTTATCGAACTGGAATTAGATAGTGAGGGTTATCGCGTCAGTGTGGCACACGATGGGATGGCGGGACTGAGTTTGGCGCGGGAGGCGGCACCGGATCTAGCGATTTTGGATTGGATGTTGCCAGGACTTACAGGCGTGGAACTCTGTCGGCGACTGCGATCGACTGGTATATCTATCCCCGTAATTTTACTGACAGCTAAAGATGAAGTCGGCGATCGCGTGACGGGTTTGGATGCGGGAGCCGATGATTATGTAGTCAAACCGTTTAGTATTGAAGAACTACTCGCGCGCATCCGTTCTCATCTGCGACGCACCCAAAAAACCGACGAAGATCTGTTGCAATTTGAAGATTTAAGTTTAAATCGACGGACTCGCGAAGTCCATCGCGGTAGCAGATCGATCAATTTAACTGCCAAAGAATTTGAGTTATTACAATACCTATTGAGTCATCCTCGCCAAGTATTTACTAGAGAGTTAATTATCGAAAATGTCTGGGGATTTGATTTTCTGGGCGACTCAAATATTATCGAGGTTTACGTTCGCTATCTCCGCACGAAGTTGGAGCAAAACAACGAGCCAAGATTGATTCATACCGCGCGGGGTGTCGGGTATGCTTTGCGGGAGCAATAGCAGCGATGAAGATTTCGATTATAACGTTAAAGTTGAGCGGCAGCAGATAGCCATGGACACTCTACATTTTGTGGATTCTCGACACAAACGGCGAATTACGCTTTGGTGAACTGAGGCGTAAAGTTGATGGCATCTCAACGAAGGTGCTTACCGAAAGATTGCGATTACTGGAATCGATTGAAGTAGTTCATCGTCACCATGAACCTACAATTCCACCTCAAGTTACCTACAGCTTGACTGAACGCGGAAAAGAGTTGTCTGGGACACTCGACCACCTCTACAAACTCGCTGTGCGTTGGTATGGCACGGAGGGAAAAACGGCTGTCTAGATTTTGCTGAATGCTAACAGATAACCTTTAGGCTGCTGTCCCTACACGTAACCCAACAGCCGACCCTCGATCGAATTCAAATTTAAAACATTTGGACTTTTATTTCGTTTCAACGCAACAGACTTCCTAGCTCTCAATATGTTTGCCAGCATTCCACCAAGACAAAGAACTCGCCGCCAGATCCAGCGGTGGTTTTTCTAAAGTTGTTGCCAGTGTATCATTCCATTTATTGTAAAAAGACATCATCGCAATCAGACTGACAATCTCCGCGATCGCTTCATCCTCAAAGTATTTACCCAATTCTCCAAAATCCTCATCCGTGACTGCATTGGGCATTTTATTAGCCTTATCAGCAACTGTCAACGCCGCGCGTTCGGCAGCCGAGAAACTGGGATGAGTCTGGTAATCGCGAATATTTTGAACTTTGTCCATCGACAACCCATATTTGAGAGCTAGCCCCGCACAATGCGCCGTACAGTACATACAACCAGCCGCACGGGATGAAACATACATCACGAGCAATCTGAGCGTCATCGAGGTTTTTCCCGCTGTCAGCAGCACTGCGCCAGTTAGTTCGACTACTGCCTTCATCACCGCAGGCTTATGTCCCATCGTCAGATAGTCATTAGGCAGAAATCCGAAAAATTCCTCCAGTTGCCCGAACATTTCATCATATGTGGCGAGTTCGGCAATGGGTTTGGGTGCAAGTCTGGGCATGGTTGTCTCCTGCGATTTGTTTGCATAATTACTCGATCGACAATTACTCAGGCTTAAACCCTTGCGGATGGGCTATACTGATGAAACAATAGTTTTTGTCGATATAGACAAGAATACACGTTTTTGTCGAACCCGTCAAGAATAAACATCGATAATTTTTAGCTAACTACCGATAACCATGCCGCGCCCTCGATCGTTCGATACCGATGCTGTCATAGAACAACTCTGCGATTATTTCTGGGAGCATGGCTATAGTGCGACATCTTTGGATGAGTTGGCGCAACTGCTGGGAGTCAAGCGGGGCAGTTTATTTAATGCCTTTGGCTCGAAGGAAGTGTTATTTTATGCGGCTTTCGAGCGGTACGAGCAAAAGTTTAAACTGGCGTTTGAGACGGATAAAAGTGGCGTTAATGCGATCGCCAATTATTTCCATAATGCGATCGAAATTGCGTCTACCAAAGGGATGGGGCGCGGTTGCTTTTTGGTGAATCTGTTGATGTCTGCCGAAATTCCCACTCCCGAACTTCAACAAGCGATCGATCTAGACGTAATTTTTATCAAAGACTTTTTTCACAAACATTTAGAACTAGCTCGGCTAGATGGGCAACTACCGCCGCCAATTTCTATTTCAGCCGGAGTCGATGTGTTGTTTAGTGCCACGATCGGAGTTTTCGCATTAGCGCGGATGAGAGCAACGCCTATGATGATTCAAGAGTTCGTTAAGAACAATTTTCGGGGATTGTTTCTCAAGGTGTAGGTGAGATCCTCCAACCTTGTCGAAAGAGCAAGATTTCAACAAAACAGCGCAAGAATCGGGCTTCAGCTTACTGGGGCTTTTCTCTACTATTGAGGTATGGAAATTTTTCTAGTAGTGAGCCAAAGATCGTGACTACTCAACCCATCTTCAAAACTGTAATGAACCGTGTCACTTTTGAAAGTGAAGGCGAAACCGCTCGTAAAAACATGGACAAAGCTACCCAAAAGTAGTCAATGTTAGACATCTACGTTAGTAATTTTAGTCCACAGTCCTAAAACTACAGGAAT
>NZ_JAEQCT010000138.1:0-41471 GCF_020738205.1 Microcoleus sp. PH2017_24_DOB_U_A | reverse complement strand
AAAAATGTGCCTCAAATTTTAAGACTGAGATGTGCGTATTTAAATAATGACATCAAGCTAGGTGTTTCTACTTAGTCAAAAAGTGGGATGCTCCCAATTGTATATTTCAATCAATGGCGCAAAAGCATCAAATTCTTTCGCGTTCTTGGTTTCTTCCCTGGACTTACCTACAGGCGATCGATCTAGGTAGCTGCTGAGTATAGCTTGGCGATATGTTGTGTAGAAATTAGGTATAGCCTTTCTCAAAAAGATGAGGTATGACTGACAGCTTATATGACCACTAAATCAAGAGGGCCCAAGCCCAACAACGTACCTCACTTTTTTGGGAAAGGCTATAAAAAAAAACCGAAAATCAGATATAGTGCGAAACCATTTTTCTTGTGATATGTTTTGAGAGAAGGGCAAGTTTACGAACCAACAGATCAGTCCTTACCCGTAGAAAAGTATTAGGGCGGGCTTTGGCTCTAATTTATGCAGGAGATTTCTCTATTATGTTGCAAGAAAAACGTCTCAAGCCGTGGACTGTAGTTCGATCGCTTCCGAATGTGGAAAAGGTGGTTGTGGGTCAGTTTCGTAGTTGGTCTGATGCAGACGGTCACTTGCAAATTCTGAAGCGGATGGTTCCGGCCGACCGGTTAACTGTTGTGTTCGATCCGGTAGTTCCAGCGTAATATTGCTGCTTAGGAATGAAAATTAAATAACTTACATTTTTGATTGTTCTTGTGGGATGGGCGTCCCGCCCGTCCCGGAAAGACGGGCGGGACGCCCATCCCACAAATATGTGTAAATTATTTAATTTCTATTCCTTAGTTTAGTAGCGTGCGATCGCTCGCGCGAACTCAGCGGTCGCCTCTTTTTTTGAGCTAATAAAAATTTACATAAAAAAATACATAAAAATTGCGATCGCACGCGCGGGCGATCGCAACTAAAATCATTAGATATATTGCAAAAATACCTAAGACGGGCGAGACGCCCATCCCACACACAATTTTTTTGCTTGTGGAATGGGCGTCCCGCCCGTCCGAAATTTTGATTAAAAAGACTCAGGCAATCTTGTTTATTGTCGTTAACTGCGACGAATTTCAGTAACTTGGTCGGCAACATCCAAAATTGCTGGCGGCATCGAGGGCCCAGTCAAAATAATATCCAAATCGTGCGGCTTGTTGTCAATCAATGCGAGCACTTCTGTCTCCCGAATCAAACCTAAATTGACCGCCAAACTCAACTCGTCGAGAATAACTAAGGCGTAACTGCCGGAGAGCACCGCATTTTGAACGTACTCCCACAATTGTGCGATCGATCGCGTTTCGATCTCATCTAAATCCGCATTCTCAATGCAGCGGGGCAAATCGCACCGCACCCAATCTAAATTTTGCCCGAGTCGCACGGGATGTTGATGCCCTTGATTGATTCCCCCTTTGAGGAACTGCACTGCCAACACCGGAGATCCCTGTCCTGCAATTCTCAGGGCTTGAGCCATAACATTTGTAAAAAAGCAGCGGTGCGGGCCTGTAAAAACTTGCACCAGCCCTTTAACTGTGTAGGGCAAGCTGTGGGTCAAATTGAGTTTAGGGGTTTGTAACTGAGCAACCATAGGGCAATATTTAATTAGTAACTAAGTCTTGACTGCTGCTCCGAGCTGCACGTGGCTGGAGCCTGCTTAACAATATATAGTGTACTTGGCCGATCGCAGATCCGATCGAACGCTAGATATACAAATTGTCAAAAGCTAGCGGCAGTAGCATTCGGAGCCGTCAATTAGATTTTGAACTCAAGCAAGCACTTGTGCAGAAGCCTGCTTTTTTAGCGAAATATAGCAGGGAAGCCGACAGTTATGAAGTTATAGATCCAAAAACCCGGGCGATGAGAGTCTTGGTGGCTCCAGGATTGTCAATAAAAGGTACAGATCGCATAGAATTTGAATGTCGTGGCACTAGGAGCAGGCACTGTGAGATTGGTGATTCTGGGAGGGCCAGGAGCGGGAAAGGGAACTCAAGCACAACTATTGTGCGACAATTTGAGCATTCCTTTGCTTGCAGTAGGGGACATTCTGCGTGCGGAAATCGCAGGTGAGACAGACTTGGGCAAGTTGGCCGTGTCTTATGTGGAAAAAGGCGAGTTAGTTCCCGATGAAATTTTGATTCGATTTATCGGCCGCCGGCTGCTGCTGTGGGATGTTTTTAATGGCTGGGTGTTGGAGGGATATCCGCGAACGGCTTTTCAAGCTGAGGAATTGGATTTTTTGTTAGACGATTTGGCGCAGGAGCTAGATTGGGCGGTTTGGTTGAAGGTTCCGACTGAGGTGTTGCTGAGTCGATCGATCGAACGCGATCGATCGGACGATGAACCGGAAATTTTGCAGCGCCGGCTCGATTTGTACGAGGAACGCACTATGCCGATTTTAGAGTATTACGAACATCGGAACAAGCTGTTAACTATCAATGGCGATCGATCTCCCGAAGAAGTGCAGCAGGATATTCTTAAAATGGTTAATAGTTAGTTGTTAGCTGTTATTTGTTATTTGTTGGCAAAAAACCAATGCCCGATGCCCAAGGAGTGTCAAGTTAAGACTGAAAGCCTTGAGAAATCTAGTTGTTACCTCAGTCTAGATCCCCCTAAATCCCCCTTAAGAAGGGGGACTTTGAGAAGGTTCCTGTCCCCCCCTTCTTAAGGGGGGCTAGGGGGGATCTAGGTTTAATAGTTAAACCGCAGTCTGTAACTGGCTTAGAAGTTAAATTGACACCAATTCCCAATTCCCAATTCCCAATTCCCCATTCCCAATTCCCCATTCCCAATTCCCCATTCCCATTTTATGTCCATAAAACGTGCCGACGGTAGACAACCAAATCAACTTCGTCCGATTAGTTTCGATCGCGAATTCAACAAATTTGCTAGCGGTTCGGTGCTAGCAAAAAGTGGCGATACTCAGGTACTGTGCAGCGTTACGATTAAGCCGGGAGTGCCTAGGTTTCTGGAGAATACCGGAAAAGGTTGGCTGACGGCGGAGTACCGAATGTTACCAGGCTCTACACCGCAGCGACAAGAGCGGGAGTTTATGAAGTTATCGGGGCGCACTCAAGAGATTCAGCGGTTGATTGGCCGGAGTTTGCGATCGTGCTTGGATATGGAACTTTTGGGGGAACGAACGATTCTTGTAGATGCTGATGTGTTGCAAGCGGATGCTGGGACTCGCACGACTTCTATCAATGGCGCGTTTGTGGCTGTGGCTGATGCTTTGAATAAGTTGGTGCAAAAAGGTGATTTAGTGCGATCGCCTTTGATTCGCCAAGTGGCGGCCGTGTCTGTGGGACTTTTGGAAGGCGAGCCGTTTTTAGACTTGAATTATCTGGAAGATGTGGCGGCGGAAATTGATTGTAATGTGGTAATGAATGGAGATTTGGACATTATTGAAATTCAGGGAACTGCGGAGGAGGGAAGTTTTAGTCGGAGTCAGTTAAATCAAATTTTGGATTTGGCAGAAACTGGGATTCAGGAATTGTTGGAGGCTCAGCGACAGGCTTTGGTTTAGTAGGAATTACGCATGGGAGTCCAGAAACCGGGTTTTTTTGAGAATACTTCGTCGCAGTCGAAAGATTTGGTAAAAACCCGGTTTCTTTGGTCGGAGTGCGCGATACTAAATCTGGGCAAATTTATCTTCTTTATGACTCGGCGGTTGAAACCGCGTCTACACAAACGAAGTCCGCCTCCGCGGACTAAGAGGGTATTTGTATATCTAAAACTCAACTTCATCGCTCTTACCTCTGGCTTTTCGCACTTTCTCAACTTGGTTCGGTGCTTCCATTGCATTGAAGAGTCGAATCGCCTCTTGAAACGGAGTCTGACTCTTTTCGGCATCACCCATCTTTTGGTAAGTTAAGGCACGCTGATAATGAGCCTCAGCTAGATCGCATTTTGCGCCGATTTTCTCTAGAAGTGCGATCGATTCTGAATGATGGGAAAGCGCTGTTGTAAAATCGGATTGTTCTCGATAAAGCTCTGCTAAACCACTTAAAGCTTTAGCCTTAACCTGAGTGTAGTGAGTTTTTTCGGCAAATGCGATCGCTTGGCGGAACTTTTCAAAAGATTTGTCGAATTCTCCTAAATTTTTATAAGTTAGACCCATAAATAATAAGCTATATCCTTGACTCCAACAACAGTAATCTATTTGATCGATTACTACTTCTGCTTGTTTTACATAACTCAAAGCGCTCTCTTTAAATCCTAAAAATGAGTTTAAAAATGCTAAGCAATATAAATAATCTTTCTCATTGTTATATAAACCATGTTCTAAATCGTTATAATTCTTACAAATAAATTGTATTTTTTGAAAAAAAAACCTAGCTTCTTCAAGTTCCCACAAATCAATTCTACAAAGCCCTGTATTAAATAAAGACCAAGTTTTCAACCTTTTTGCATAAAAATATATTGAAGAACTTAAATCTGTAGATAAAAGGGTTGTTTCCGCTGCTTTGAATGATAAATTGTGACATTCTATTGCTGCGTTTATATTTCCAGTTAGCCTGTGTAAATCCCCTAAAGAACTATACAGACCGATCAGTATACGGTCGTCTTTAACTTTGTTAATAATTGAATTGATTGAGTAAAGCATTGGTTGTAACAAACCCAATCTATAAAACGCAGCCCCCAAAGATTCTCCATCTCTCCAACTGGTATCTCTTCTGCTGACAATTACATAGCCAGCTTGCTCAAAGTCATTAATTTCTACATAGTGATAGTAAGACTCAAAAGCCCTCAGTCCATCTTCTAGAGTTTCAACTGTCTTAACACTGTCCGTCCAAAACTCTGCTGCTTTGCGATTTGCATCTTCCCAATCTTCACTTGCTCTCAAACGTGCGATCGCCTCTTCCCGAATCATCGGATGCAACCAATATTCTCCATTATTAAACTCTACCAAAGAGCGATTTCGCAAAGATTCAATCACCCGTCTGCGCTGTCCTTCTGGCACATCCCACAACAAACACAACAATCCCTCAGTCGGGACAGTCGGCACATCCTGATAGCGATAGCATCCCAAACGGCAGAGGAGTTGATAAGCTTTTGAGCCAAGTTCTTGGAGGCGATCGAACTGAGTAGTTACTAAGTTTTTCAAGTCAGTCTTAACCAACAGATCGCCACTATTCTCCCCCCAATAACCTACCATATCTCCATCAAAATCTTCTCGAATTGCACCGCAGAGGATACCCATTACTTTGGCATTTCCTCCATAGGCTTTGTGCATCGCGTTCAGTATGGAAATATCTATATTAATATGGCGATTCATAAAAAATTGCTGCCACGCTTGCTCATCCAATCCGGGCAATAAATAGCGAGCAACATTTACATCAGGTTCGCACAGACGAACGCGGCTGGTTATGAGCGTCACAGACTGCACTGTTGGATCGGCCAAAACTCGCAATAGTTCAACATAGCGGTGATGGGGTTTAATAAATCTGCCTTGTCCATCTAGTGCGGGTTCTAAGTTATCAATTAACACGCCTATTTTGCGAGTTTGAAGTTGCCATTTTAGCCGCCGCAACATCTCCCAAAACTCTCGCCCTGGTTCTTCATCAAAGTCTTGTTTCAGCCATCCTTCAATTACACTATCGACAAGTTGAATATTATCTTTTTCCTTGGCCATTGGGAGGTCTAGCACTAAGTCAAAACCCTGAGAGTTGAGATATTCGTGGGCCAATGTGGTTTTGCCGACACCGCCGGTAGCTTGGATGACGATGATTTTTGCGCCTTGGTTGATATGGGTGTTGAGGGAGGCGATCGCCCCTTCGCGTCCCACAAAATTCTGGTTTGGTATTGAGGGATGTGCCTTTGCCGTAGACACCACAGGTAAATCTGTTTTCTGAATTTGGCTGGGTTCAGCAATTTCTTTCCAGTTAACACCTACAGCTTCACAAATTGCAATAAAGGCATACCGGTCAATGAAAGATTTTCTTGCCCAAAACCGTCTCAGTGTCGCTTCTGAGGTTTTGGCAGCTTGTACCCATGTTAAAGAATTTTTCTGCCAGCGTTTCTTGCGTCTAGCTTGGTCAACAATTTGTAGCCCATCTTCTGATGCCTTCAGAGAATCAACCATACTTCACCATTACCCCCAACAGTGCTCCGATTCAATTGTAGCTCAGTTTGGTTCAGGAACAGAAGCAGTGAACTATTTACTGAGCTATTTACTGAGCTAAAAAGATGAGCAAAACTGAGACGCTAAGCCAATTTGTATCTGAGATATTAGAAATCTGGGAAGCAAATAGTGGAAGGACCTGGACAATAACGAAGAGCGATTAATTGCCTTGGATTGAGAATGTCTCGCACATTGCTCTTTCCAATTCGGTCGATCGAACTTTCCCGCTTGCATTCTCTATTAGACTGATAGTTTTCTGTAACTTGAGAGGGCATCTACCATGAATATCTTCAAAAATACAATTCTTTTCGGTGCTACTACAGCAACAATTTTCTTAGGAACTACTCTCCAACAAACGGCTATTGCTGGAACTTTAAATTTGGGTTGGAATTATGCGATCGACCCCAGCAATGACAGTCTTGACAGCGATGGCAGGGGTGGAATCACCGCAGGAGGAACGATATTTGAAATTTATGGTATGGCGGTCAAAGATGATGTATCTACCAATACTATTTGGGTAGCTATTAGTGCCAACTTACCACTGACGGGAAAACCTACTGAAGAATTTGTGAATGGCTATCGAGTTAGTAATCGCAATATTGGTTTCGGGGATTTGTTCTGGGATTTTTCCGGGAAAAGAAACTTTAAAGCTGCCAGCGATAGCAATAGCCTATTTGGGATTCGCTTTACGCCTAATAATGATTCAAACGCAGCAAGTACGGGTGTCTACAGTGGGGTAAAAGCAAAAAGTGTTGTGGCACAAAATGCAGGTTGGTCTAATTTATACAATCACAACATCAACGGCATCTTTCCACGAGTCGGTATGGATGCGAGGATGGGAGATTTAGCCTGGAACGATTCTTATTATAGCCCTTACTTCACGCAGGGTTCTCACAGTCAACCAGAAACTTTAATTCCCAATATTATAGAATCCGGCACTAAAGTTGGCGACATTACGATGGTTGGCGATGCAGAGTTGGCAGCGGCTGGATTTGCTCTAGGTGTATTTCCAGCGCGTGGCAGCCAAACTATTGGGTTTAAGTTTGATAAATCTTTGCTGCCAGTTGATGATTATGTTGCTACTTTAATTCTTGAATGCAACAATGACGCGATCGCTCTCGAAGGAAAAACCGAACCACTTCCACCTCAGGAAGCAGTACCAGAACCTTCTACTTTATTGGCGACATTTTTAGGATTTGGTGCGATCGCTACTTGGCGCAAGCGCAAGCAAAAGTTAGCGGTGTAATTTTGCAGTAAGGGCGTCCCGCTTGTGTTTCCAAAGCAGTTAAAAAGCGCGATCGCCCTTTCCTCCATCCGCCTCCCTCGTGGCACGGGCGTCCCGCCTGTGCAATAGATTGGTTCAAAAAAGAGTGATCGCCGATAAACTGTTTATGGGTTTTGCTAATTTACAATTCTGCTGTTGAAATATTGAGCGATCGCCCTCCTTCATTCCCCAGACTGAATCCGACTCCTCACCCACCGCCTAAACCCTCGAATCATCGACGTTTCCCCCACATTTTTTTGCGTTTCCACAAATCCCATAATCTCAGTTGGCGACAAAAAAGGAAAGTGAGGAGAAACTTCCCGTTCTACATATTCCTGACCTTCTAACTGATAGAATATCAAACGCGAACCGTCATAACGCCAAACCTCGGACACGCCCAAACTCGCATACAATTCCATGCGGTTAATAAAACTGCTAGTGATGTCAATCTCGATTACTAAATCAGGCGGCGGATATTCATTTAAGTCAATTTGCTCTACATCTCGGACAACTCGCTCATTTTCGATATAGTAGCACTGATCCGGTTCTAAACCTTTGAGCAAATCTTCGCGCTTGCAAGTTCTCGAACCCAGGCTGCGAATTTCTACATTCAATTCTTCAGTTACTGTTTCTACAAAACGTCCTAAAAATTTTTTGTTACCTTCATGCGAGTCTAAGGGAGTCATGATTTCTAAAGTACCTCGATCGTAATTCAAACGAATTCCCGCTTGTTCTGCTAGTTCGTTTACGAGAGATTCGTAAGTTTGCCAGCTAATATTTTTCAGCAAAACTCCCGAAGTTTGACTTTCAATTAGGGTGGCTGTCATGGCTACCTGCTTGCTTTTTAGCTTATTTATTTAGTCCTCGACATACGGGCGGTCAGAAACCGGGTTTTTGCGATATACTTCGTCAGAGCTTGCAAAAACTGCAAAAAACCCAGTTTCTTGGATTTTGATACGTCAGTCTGATTAGATTTTAGCAAAACTCAGCTTAATTGTCGATCGCACTTTTTCCACTTCCATGAAATGCGATCGCCCTTTTTGAGCTATTGTAAAAACCGACTTTGCGATCGCCGATTTATACCGCCAAATACAATTTTCTTTAGTCCGCGGAGGCGGACATCGTTTGTGTAGACGCGGTTTCAACCGCCGTCTAATCTTTCCAGCCGCTGACGCTGGTAAATCCAAAATCCAAAATCTAAAATTCAAAATCTAAAATCCAAAATCGGTTGACGGCGGGCCCCCTATGCGGCTACGCTGTGAATTGAGAGGTTGCTTTGCTTGCACAGGAGGCAACCCGCGTCGCCCGAAAATCTAGTTGCACTGCCCAAAGCTGCGCGAACAGCTAAGGACAGCATAACCGCCAAACTGGTATCAGCAGTCTGGAGGCTAACGGAGTATCTTAACATTCTCTGTGGCCGCCCTGCTATCTGTTGAATTGCGGGGCGGCTGGATTTTTGGGTTTTTCTAGAAAACCCAAAGTCAGGAGAACATAATATGTCACAGGAATTCGTGCCCGACGAAGACTCATCCGATTGTCCAGATTCGGATTCAGGGGCGGTATCGGAACAGGATATTCTGCTGGTAACGCTTGTGGGTTCGCCCCAGGGTGTCCGGGAAACGATTCTTACTTTGTACCGATTGGGATTTGCTGAGGTTGGTGACTGGAGTCCCGTACAACGCGCGGCAAATGCTGACCAGGTGATGAGTGTGCTGATTCGTCGGAAAGTGCGATCGGACAGTAAGCAGTCAGGAAGGTAAGCTGGGAGGTTGAGTGCTTTGATGAAGGAGGCGATCGTCTCCTTCATTAACCCACACTTTAAGCCTTGAAATAAAACCGAATTTCCCAACTATCTCGAAGAAACGGAGAAAAACTAATGCAGAAGTACATTGTTTTTCAGGCTGAGTCAGGTGAAGATGAAGGCTGGAGACAGAGAAAACTTCAACACAGCCAAGCTCTAACTTTTATCATTGCAGAAAACTGGGATTCTTCTCAGGAACCGATTCCTGAACCGGGATATCGCCCTGTAGAATTTGTGCGGGTGGAGTCAGAACACGATCCAAACGAGCACGCACATAATACTCATTATCGTGTCAGTGATTGGGAAGTTGTGCGGGTGCAAACATATACGCCTGATATTCCAACTCCGATGAGCGATTATGATGTAATTGTGATGTGTTACTGTCGGTACAGTCCGATCGATGCTCCTCTGAAATCGATGCCGAAACGAGAAGTATCGATCGATTCTTTTGGTGGCGATGAGGTGGCTTACAAGCAATACCTGGAATCGGAAAAGAGCAAGAATTATGCGCCGTCAGGTATCAAGTCTTAGGGCTGACGCATGGGGGCCAGAAACCGGGTTTTTTCGATAATACTTGGTTGTGATGCGTAGATTCGGCCAAAAACCCGGTTTCTTTGTCGGAGTGCGTAAATCCTGTGAACTTTCGGTGTAAGTTAACTGGACAAATCCGCCTCCTGAATGCCACACCTTTACTAATTGCGATCGGGCTAACTGCTGACAGTATCTTCACCCAAATTATCGAGAGATTCTTGCAGCGCATCACGTCTATTCCGAACCCAATCGTCATTAGGAGCGATGGCTAAAGAGCGATTAAACATTTCCAGTGCTTCTTGCCAATTTTTGAGTGCTTCCTGTCTTTCAAATAATTGTTCTTGCAAATCACCCAGACTTTGCAGCTCATTCCCTTTGTTGTTGAGAGCATTGATATAATCCGGTGCAATAAGTAAAGCAGAATTCGAGGCAGCGATCGCATCCGAGTAAGACTGTTTGGCAGCCTCAAATTCACTTAGCTTTGCTTGCAAATCACCCAGACTTCCCAGCGCAATCCCTTTGTTGTTGAGAGCAGCGATATCATCCGGTGCAATAAGTAAAGCAGAATTATAGGTAGCGATCGCATCTGAGTAAGAAAGTTTGGCAGCCTCAAATTCACTTAGCTTTGCTTGCAAATCACCCAGACATTGCAGCGCAAGCCCTTTGTTGTTGAGAGCAGCGATATCATCTGGTACAATAAGTAAAGCAGAATTCAAGGCAGCGATCGCCTCTGAGTAAGACTGTTTGGCAGCCTCAAATTCACTTAGCCCTGCTTGCAAAGTACCCAGACTTAGCAGCACACTTCCTTTGTTGGTGAGAGCCATAATAAAATTCGGTGCAATAAGTAAAGCAGAATTAAAGGCTGCAATCGCCTCTGAGTAAGACTGTTTGGCAGCCTCAAATTCACTTAGCCTATATCATTTGGCGCAATTTGTAAAGTAGAATTAAACGCAGTGATTGCCTCGGAATAAGACTGTTTGGCAGCCTCAAATTGACTTAGCTGTGCCTGTAAATCACCCAGCTTCAGCAGCACACACCCTTTTATGTTGAGAGCAGCTATATCATTTGGCGCAATTTGTAAACTAGAATTCAAGGCAGTGATTGCCTCGGGATAAGACTGTTTGGCAGCCTCAAATTGACTTAGCTGTGCCTGTAAATTATATCATTTGGCGCAATTTGTAAAGTAGAATTAAACGCAGTGATTGCCTCGGAATAAGACTGTTTGGCAGCCTCAAATTGACTTAGCTGTGCCTGTAACTCACCCAGATATCGCAGCACAGACCCTTTGGCGTTGAGAGCAGCTATATCATCCGATGCAATTTGTAATGCAAAATCATAGGCAGCGATCGCCTCACAATAAGAAAATTTGGCATCCTCAAATTGACTTAGATATTTCTGTAAAACACCCAGACTTAGCAGTGCATTCCCTTTGCCGGTAAGAGCATTGTTATGATTCGGTGCAATAACTAAAGCAGCATTGAAGGCAGTAATCGCATCTGAGTAAGACCGTGAGGCAGCCTCAAGCTCACTTAGTTTTGCCTGCAACTTACCCAGATCATGGAGCGCAATCCCTTTGTTCTGCATACAATAATTATCATCTGGTGCAATTTGTAATGCAAAATTATAAGTATTGATCGAATCTAAGTAAGAAAGTTTGGCCGTCTCAAACTCACTTAGCTGTGCTTGTAAATCACCCAGACTATTCAGCGCAATCCCTTTGTTCTTGAGATAATTGATATCATTTGGTGCAATAAATAAAGCAGAATTAAAGGCAGCGATTGCCTCTGAGTAAGACTGTAAGGCAACCTCAAACTCGCTTAGTTGTACCTGCAACTTACCCCTAGCGACTAGCACAATTCCTTTATTGTTAAGAGCCTGGATATAATCCGGTGCAATAAGTAAAGCAGAATTAAAGGCAGCGCTCGCATCTGAGTAAGACTGTTTTGCAGATTCAAACTCACTTAGCTGTGCCTGTAACTCACCCAGACTTTGCAGTGCATTCCCTTTGCCATTGAGAGCCCAAATATAATCCGGTGCAATAAGTAAAGCAGAATTAAAGGCAGCGCTCGCATCTGAGTAAGACTGTTTGGCAGATTCAAACTCACTTAGCCGTACCTGCAACTTACCCAGACTATGGAGCACATTCCCTTTGTTGTTGAGAACCCAAATATAATCCGGTGCCATAAGTAAAGCAGAATTATAGGCAGCGATCGCCTCTGAGTAAGACTGTTTGGCAGCCTCAAACTCACTTAGTTGTGCCTGCAACTCACCCAGATATTGCAGCGCACTCCCTTTGCTATTGAGCGTAGCATCCTGATTTGGAGTTATGATGAGATCACGATCGTAAGCTGCAACTGCCTCTAAATACTCTTGTTTTGCCTCTGCGTATCGAGCCAAGTTAGCATAGTAATTGCCCTCCGATTCTGAAATTCTGCCAAGCCTAAAATCACTTTTAATCCACAACTCATCCCTAACACCTAGCAGCGACTTGCATTCCCCATAGCGACTCTTTCCCAAAGCTTCATCAAACACCTCTACCCATTCCTTCACACCCCGCTCCCAATCCAAGCGATTAGCATGAAAAATTGCCTCAGCCCCATCCCCCACTTCCCGATAATGCCCCTCCAAAACCTCATGAGCCCTGCGAGTTTTCTGATTATCTCTTTCCGCATCCAAGCGCCGCAATAAATCATGAATCCGATACCAATTATCCCCCCGCTTCTCCGATTTCCACACAAACGAAAAACCAGTCAAAACCTCAAAATTTGCACTACTTGCCTGGAAGTGACAACCCGCCCCCAATTTCACGTACAAATCCTCATCAAAAGCGCGACAAGCACTCAGCGAATGCACCGCCGATCGCACTTCGCGATCCACATACAAAAGCAACCGATCCATTAACTCCGCAGTCTTATTTTCCAACTTCGGAATCCGCGCAAAATCCGACGCCAGCAACTCAATTCCCCGCCTTCTTTCTGCCAGCACCACATCCGCGCACAAACCCAAATAAAACGGATGTACTTGCAAATCCTCGCAACTCTCATCAGGATTGACGCTGGCATATTTAATTACAGCATCTGCCAAATCAGCCTTGTCAATCTCCACTTTGTGCAAGTAATCCCTAGCATCGGGGGGCGACAAATGCCAAACCAATTGGGCATCTATATAATCTTCGGGAATCGGAAACTTCGACGCATTCGGCCACCGCAGTTGTGTGACTGGACAATCTCGCCCCGCCACAGCAACCACAATCCCCAATTTGTAATCCAATGCCCTCAACAACCGCCGAAACCACTCATCTTGATACCAAAAAGTTGCACCTTGAGAATTGCGTTTTTCATCCCACATTTTCTCGTGAGTATCGAACAGCATCACGAGGCGATCGGGTTTATTTCTGCTAGCCATTGCCGCATTCAAATCCCCTGCAAACAATTTTGGTAAACAGTCGATTAACTCAGTATCAATATCTTTACGGCGAATTTCATCAGCCGTTTCGTCGCTGACACCCAGGCGCGTTTGAATTAATTTCATCGTTCGCTTAATGCCACCGAATTTATCGATTAATTTCAGCCCCGCCGCCACTTGCGACACCACGGGAAATCCGGCAAAGGTTTCAACTACAGGTGTCAAAAAATCAATTAAATCGTTGGGAAAAAGTTGGTTGAGAGTTGCCTCTGACTCGCCTTTGTTCAGCAAATACCAAAAGCAAGCAAAGTCATAATTAGGCAATTTAAATTTATATTTCTTGGCTGACTCTGCGATATTTCGCCGCAACATCAGCAAGCCGTAAAATCTATCTTGCGGTTTATCTTCTTTAATCGGTATCAATCCGAAATCGTGTCTGACTACGGGGATGGGAGTGTAGGTTTTGGGTTTGGCGTGCCAGACAAAATCGGCAACTTCGGCGGCTTTTGCTTCTGGGAGTGCGCGCAATTGTTGCCAAACCTGCGGCGGAAATCTTTTGCAGCAGTGAAACTCCAAGTGTTTGAGGAGCAATGACTTGCCGTTGCCTCCATCGCCGAAAAAATACAAAATTTGTTCGCGGGGCTGGTCTTCGTTTAAATAAAAGGCAAATCGGCGGGTAAATTCGTGTCTGTCTGTGAAGAGTTGCAGTTTGCGATCGTCGCTGATTTGGATTTCAAAATCTTCGTCGTCTATTGGCATATTTGTTCGGATGTGGTGGTAGTTTAGGTTTTGCCGATTGGTGTCAACTTAAGCCTAGAATACTTGAAAAATCTCGCTTCTAGCGTAGTCTAGATCCCCCTAAATCCCCCTTAAGAAGGGGGACTTTGATCGCGCTTCCGGTTCCCCCCTTCTTAAGGGGGGTTAGGGGGGATCTGGGCCTCGTCGTCAGTCTGACGCACCTGACAACTTGTTGATTGAAGTGTGACACGCAGGGTAAGTCTTATCTATTTTAGCCGATCGACAACTGCTCTAATTATATCAACAAAAATTAGATAAAATCATTCGTTAGGGCGGTGCGTGAGTCCAAATAGTTTTATCGTGTGGATTTATAAATTTCTAAAGCTCTCACACCCTACAGATTAATTATTCGGAATTACTCGATATTTCAAACTCAAAGTATTTAAGCCTGATTTGATAAATTATACTGTATTTATTTTTTAGATTTGGGACGGGCTAGAAGCCCATCCCACTCATTGTTTTAAGGAAAATACGGGACGGGCTAGAAGCCCATCCCACTCGTTTTAAGGAAAATATGTTCATTGGATACCTCGGCCATCTTCCCTCAAGATCCGTGACATCCCGTACATTGCTAGTTGCCGAAGTGCCTTCGGGTGAGGTTATCTTAGACAAGACGCGATCGCAATCACAGTTATGGCATCTCCAAACAATCAAAATTCGGCGGATTCATCTCTGAAACAGTCTCTAGAGGCTGGGTTAGCTGCTTTGAAACAAAAAGATTACCAAAGCGCGATCGCCCTTTTAGAATCCGTCAGCCAAACCGCAGCAAATCAACCGCCCGGAATCCGCGCCCAAATGGGATTAGTCGTGGCATACAAAGCAACCGGAAATCTCAAAAGCGCGATCGCCCTTTGCACTTCCCTCACCAACATCCCCAACACCCAAATCAAAACCTGGGCCGATCGCACTTTAAAAGAATTAACCCCCCCAAAACCCCCAGAAACTCCCCCAGAAACCGGCTTTGTCGCCTTTGATTCAGCAACGGAATCGCGGAAGGAAACGCTTAAGGGCGCTCGACCAACCGCAGACAAAAAAACCGGATTTTCACCCTTAGAGCCGACTAACGCCCCAGCAAACACCAAATCCACACATATTTCACCGCCACCTCCACCCCCCAAACCGCCGATTCACCCGACACAAGAGGGCGAGCACGGGGACACCGCCCCTACAACAACCGCAACCGATACAGAAACTAGCGGCGAAAACAGTTCCGGTTCCCCAACAGATATCCCCGGATTCGCCACCCCAGATACCTACGAACTTACTTGGCGCCAAGCGGGGCGCACCAAAAGTCCGCGCCCCCTCAAACCGCTAAAGTTGCTGAATTTTCGGATCGAAGCAGTTGGAAGTGCGATCGCCCTATTTTTCCTAGCCCGATTAGTCCTACAATTCCTGCTGACAAACATCAATGCTCTATTAGTTCAGCTTTACATATTTACTAGATTGCCAATTTTTCAGCCAATTCAGCTTTTTTACCGAGATCCAACTCCCTTCCTCCAGATTCTTTTCGGATTGCTTTTGGCATCTTCTCCCTGGCTGACAGACGCCCTGCTAAAACTTTTTTGCGGTATCGAAACCCTGCGCGGCTCAGTTTTATCCAAGCACAGCAAGGAAGCGACGCGCGTACTCCGCAGTTTTGGCACCAAGCAAAATATGCCAACGCCTGTACTGAAACTCTTACCGCTCAATGTTCCTGTAGCTTTCAGTTACGGCTGTTTGCCCCGTTTTGCTCGGATTGCTGTCAGTCAAGGGCTGTTAGATCAATTGACGGATGATGAAATTGCCACTATTTTCGCGCGGGAGTTGGCGCATATTTCTCACTGGGATTTTGCGCCGATGTCGCTGGCGATGTTGGTGCTTCAGATTCCTTACCTTATATATTGGCAGACTGCATACTGGGGCGAGCGGTTGTGCGATTTAATGACGATCGACTTTTTGCGTCGTACTGTGAGAGTTGTCACCGCCGCAATTTCTGCTACCAGTTACGGAATTTATAAATTACTGCGTTGGCCGATGTTGTGGTTGTCGCGCCGTAGAGTATATTTTAGCGATCGCACTTCCGCAGAAATTACCGGCAATCCCAACGGTTTGACGCGAGCACTAACTAAAATTGCGATCGGCATTGCTGCAAATATTGAACAGCAAAAACAAACTAGCTTTTTCCTCGAAAGTTTCGATTTGTTGTTACCCGTCGGCGTCGCACAAGCTGTAACCTTTGGTAGTGCTGCATTACGCGCGCCCCTAAAACAGATTTTGTTGTGGGATGTCACCAATCCCGATCGCGCTCTTTTGACAATTAACAGCACGCATCCTTTGATGGGAGAGCGTTTCAAGCTGTTGGAACTCTACGCTCAATTCTGGAAACTGGAGACTGAGTTAGATTTGGCGAGTCTGTCGCCGGAAAAACCCAAAACAGGAAAATTATCTCTGTTTAAATCCATACTCGAATTTAAAGACTCAAAACTATTTTTACAAGGTGCGCCGTTTTTTGGGATTCCGATGAGTCTGGGGATTGTTGCACTGCTGTGGATGGTTAGCTGGCTGTTTTCCAAGACGAGTATTTGGCAATTGGATTGGCTTTTGGGCGATCGATCGATTCTTTGGGGCTGTTTGCCGATCGGATTTTGTCTCGGTACTTTGATGCGGATTAACTATTTTTTCCCCGACATTACGCCACGAGAAACCACTTCACCAAGTTTACTAGAAATTTTGTCAAACTCGAAAACTCTACCGCTAGATGCTCAACCTGTGCGCCTTTCCGGGCAACTTTTGGGTAGACCTGGTATTGACAATTGGCTGGGACAGGATTTGATTTTGCAAACGGCGACGGGTTTGGTGAGGTTGCACTATGTTTCGATGATTGGCCCGATCGGCTCTTTGTACCCATTTTTGCTCAAACAGACGACTCGCCCTACCGATTTGATCGGAAAACCGGTTGTGGCGACTGGTTGGCTGCGTCGGGGTGCTACTGTGGCGATCGACCTAGAAACTCTCCGCAGTCAAGAAGGACTCGTTAGTGACAGCGGACATCCGATTTGGTCTGCGATTTTGGCCTTTGCTGCTGCTGTTTGGGGCGCGTACATCATTATCCAAGGCGGAAGATGAGACAAGGTACGTTGTTGCGCTTCAGCGCTCTTGTCTATATGAAAGAGCGCTGAAGCGCGACAACGTACCTTTATGGAATGTGACGGACAACCCCCAGCCGGACAACTGTCAACTGTCAACCCTTCGTAAAGAAAAGTTGCTTTTTTGCCGACCTTCTGTTACATTTGTTTACATGAATCGGATTGAACCAAATAGCGCAATAACTTCAATTGGCTAAAATCGATAAGGCATTGCGTAAAAATTGTCAACCTCCCAACACAGCAAGTTCAGCCAGCCGCCTGTCGGCTGTTTTTTTTCGACAGCGAATTTAGCTCTGCGGAATGAATTCAGAAAAGTGATTCAGATACGGTTTTCGTTCAATACAGCATGAAATCTTGCTAAATAACTAGCTCTGTTACCAAGGCTGTGATACCTTTAAAGAATGGTCGGACGCTGCCGGGCCCGATTTGAGGGATACCGGGTAAGTGAGTAGTCCTCAACATTAGGAGCGAGATTAGAAGTGAGGTAAGATTACTGGCTGAAAAAATGTTAGCGATTTTCTCCCTCACTGTATTAGACTGAATACTGGCATTCCGATCGCTCGCAATTGACATCCTTGGACATAAATTTCTACACGGCGCTGGCTATAAACATTCTGAATCAAAACCGGAAGCAAGTAATACAGAACAGCCAATAGCCTAAACATTTGAGTGATGACTAAAAGTTTACACAACAACCTGAGATTTAAAAGCTCTCTGCATTGGCGGTTCAGTTCCGGCACGATCAGAGTAAATCATCTTTTTGTTCTAAAAGGTGGGGGGAGCTGTCAAGGTTGGTGGGAGGAATGTGCAAATTCTGTGGTTATGCGGTGTTTCCCTGCGGTCAATATTGATTTGACTTCAGGTAATTTTGTTCGAGCAAACTAATTAAAATCCCAATCTGGAGGAATTTTTCATGTCTATTCGTCTTTATGTTGGTAATCTACCGAAGGAACTCGATCGCCTAGAATTGCAAGAAGTTTTTGCACCCGAAGGCGAATCTGTTACCACAAAGGTAATTACAGATCGCAAAACTGGTAAATGCAGAGGATTTGGCTTTGTGACGGTGCTAACCGACGAACAAGCAGATCAAGTTATTGAGAAATACAACGGCTTGATGTTCAAAGAAAACCCCCTGAAAATAGAGAAGGCCTTACCCCGCTCTAAGGGTAAATCTGAGAAGGGCGAAGACGATCAGCAACAGTCATCATCGCCTGCTGCCCCGCAGTTGGCATCATCGTCGCCGTCGCAGCCAGTCCCTGCACCGCAGCAACAGCAGCGCTCGGCTCCTCCTACCCAAGGTGGAGGTGGCGGTTCTAGCAAAAGCAATCGCCGTCGCGGTGATAACAACAAGTCTCGCCGCAATCAGTCAACAACAACGGTTTCGAGTGCTGATTCCGGTTCGGTGCAGCCAGATCCGCGCTGGGCGAGCGCTTTGGAAGAACTCAAGCAAAGATTGGTGGAAGCTCAGACTACTAATTAGTCGCAAGGGCCCACTAATTGCTGCTATCTCTCGACTGCGGTTGAGTGATTTGAGTTGGAAGTGCGATCGAGAATTGGTCAAAACAGCCGAATTCTCGATCGCACTATTTTATAAAAAAAGTTCGGCAAGCGGAAAACTCTGAGTCTTTAGACCTGAGATGAAAGTGGCACGGGCGGTTTTAACCGCCGTGAATTTTTCTTAATTCTTAACATTTTTAGCAGTGTAAAAAGGTCTTTTGCCGTTACACTCTCTTATTGGGATGGATACACAGGTGTAAACCTGGGAAGCAAATGCCTACCATATATTAAAGGTACGCGGGGACTCTCGCGTTACCAAGGGCCCGAGCCCCTTAAACGCTTGAGGAGCTTGCCCAAAGGCAAGGATAGCAGCCCGCCATTTTTTGGCAATAGGATTGCGCCCAGGAACCCTAGCAATAGGGATATTAAGAACGAAATTTCTTAAGAATCTCAGTCGCGAAGAGCGCTGAGAGTGTCAATGCAAAAAACCTCTACTCTAATATCTAGAAGTTTCTTCGGGTGTGTCGCCTCGGTAAATCTTTAGCATTCAAGCGCAAATCTCCTGGCGACGCACCCTACAGAAATTTTTGATTGAGCGATTGAGCGATTGATTCATCAATACTTAATCTTTCCCTCAATCCGCTATAAATCATGTTTATTCGCCCTCAGAAAATTCGATCGTCTCAATAAAGTCAAAAATCTTGTTCATAATGCCCTCAACCTCCGACTCAAGAGAACCCAATTCATCCTTAGCCTGATAAACTCGCTGACAACTTACCGTGTAGCAAAAATCGTCAACTATAAAAGCCATAAATCCCCGGTAAGCATCCACTTTAGTAGCTGCGGCATCTTTTTCTTGCACGCTGAGAGTTGCACTCCCCGGTAAATCGACCACTGCAAAATAAGCTTCTTCATCTTCTAAATATTCAGTGTAGAGCAACTTAGAATCAGCAAATTTAGCGAGAATTTGATGGTCAATAAACTTGTTAAGAAACGAAGTAAGATAAGCCCATTCGCCCGCTGACTCGATTAATTTTTCCACTTCGCTAGCCGTCTGGAAATAATCAATTTTCAGCAAAACACCAAAGCCATCAGAAAATGCAACATAGCCTTCTCCATCATCAATCCTACCGCCTCGTTGCTTGTCAACTGGAATTGAGACAGTAAAATTGCGTTTAGCAGACAGGTACAACGGCTCCTCTTCTAAATCGAAATCAGCCTCTTCGATTTCTAGGTGGGAGTATGCAGCAATTACATCCCCGATAATTTCTTCGGCTTCCTCATCGTCTACACCTAATACTTCTTGAAATTCCTTGAGAAAATCCCGGTGCTTCTTCGACACTTGATCGTCTGCGACAAACATTGCTGTGGTGATGGCAAAAGTATCTAACACCAACTCATCTGGCAGTGATTCACAAGCCGTATTAAATAATCCTCCCAAACCATCTTCCGCGATAATATTTGCCAAATGTTGAAACATTTCTGACATATCATCTTCCGAGAATTCAGCAAATATTTCTGAATCCCAAAGTATGCTTTCTAAGATATCTGCATCGGCGTCAGGGGAATTAGCCTCCGCTGCGACAAGTGCGATCGCCGCGACGGATTCCTCTAAACTCAAGGTGATTGAGGATTTATCTTTTGACTTGAATATTTTAGTAAAGTTGCTCATGGTTTTTGCTTGGCTAAAGAGTTTAGTTTTACGTTTGGCCTGGAGCATCTCATTTTTGCAAAAAAGATTTTTTGACAATTTGGTATTAAAATTAGATGCGCGCTAGCTGATTACCAAGGACTGCCAATTAGTGTAAATCCGGCCCAAAATTTGGGATGAGATAAATCTGAATTTGGTACTTGTCCGGCCCGAGTAAGATCGATCGCCCTTTTTTGACTCCCCACCAACTTACCATCTTTAATCGCGACCTGTTTGCGAATCATCGCCAGTTGAGCTTGTCTGAGGGCTTCAGCCTTAATGGGAGTCGATCGCAAATTACGATAAAACTCAGTCATCAGCCCCAAAGTCGCAAAATCATTAACTTTCCACAAACTCGCCAAAGCTGATTTTACACCGCTGCGGACTGCCAGTCCAGCAAAACCCATTTCTGCTGTATTGTCGCCGATCGCAGTTTCGCACGCACTCAACACCAATAACTGTACTTGCCTGCGATCGTACCACTTCGCCAACCGAAATTTATCCAGAGCCAAAGAGCGGTTCCACAGGTCAATTTCAGCCTCCTTGCGTCCGTTTTGATGTTGCGGGAAGCTGGCGTGAGTAGCTAGGTGAACAATCTCAAAAGCCTGTTGCTGCCGCCGCTGTTTGGTGAGATTTTCCACGGTAAAATCTTGATTGAGAAAAAAGCGGCCGCGCCACAGCGGTAATTCACCAGCATTTTGGCTGTTGCTTGTGGTACCGGCGATCGCAGATAATTCGATCGGCACCGCAGGCAACTTTGGTTTATTAGTATGGGGGAATTGGGAAGCACCCATCGCTAAAACTTGAGCGTTTTTTAAGCTTTCATAATTAGTGCTAGTCAAGCTGACACTGGGAATTGAGCCGAGGCTGTACTTTTCTACTAAAAAATGTTCGCCATCGTAGAAAGCTGCTATGGGCAATTGTCGCAAACCTGCATCGAAGGAAAAAACTAGCGTATCTATATTTAATTCTGCTAATTCTTTAGAAATTGGCTCAACAAAGAAATCATAAAGTTGCTTCGCATTTGCCAAGTCTTTATCTTCAAGACTATCTGGATTTGAGATATTTTTTTGAAATTCATTTACGATTTTATTCAAGTTTACACGATTGACTTTAATAGATTTCAGAATTGGAGGGCCTTCGGGAACTACTAATATTAGCGACAATGATTCGAGACTGGCGAAGGCATAAACGATTACGGCTTGTTTTCCGGTTTCTGTCTTAATTGTTTTCAGAGTTTCTCTGATATACTCAACATTGACTCTTTTGTCAGTAAAATCTTCTTTAAAGTAGTTTTCATAGTCTTGTTCAAAGAGTTTATCGATTAAGGCAATAGCCTCATCAGCATTGCCTTGATCTAAAGCTTGTTCAACGCTAAATCTGCTAATTTCTAAGGGAAAAAGATTGGGAATATTTGCGGGTGGGGGAGTTTCGGCTGCTGGAGTTGGTGCTGGAGTTGGAATTGGTGCGGGTGCTGGAGTTGGAATTGGTGCGGGTGCTGGAGTTGGAATTGGTGCGGGTGCTGGAGTTGGAATTGGTGCGGGTGCTGGAGTTGGCGGCGGAGTAGTTTCGGGAATGCTTGCCAAGGAATTAGGCTCGATCGCCTCAACGGGTGGCTCAATAGTAGGCGCAGGAGTAGGAGTTAAGACTATCCAGCCATCGGGTTGTTCTGTAGCAGAAGAACCAAGTTCGGGCGGTTTTTCTGGCGGGTTTTCAGGAGGCGTTATTAAAGTAAGATTCGGTTTTTCAACGGGCGGTGGTGTGAGGGAAAAGTTGTTCTTTGGATCAGTAAATGCCCAGTTAAAAGTGCTGCTTCCTGTTTCAGGATTTGGGGTGATAGTGGTTTTTGCTCCTAATAAATTGCCAATTAAATAAGCTAAATCTTGTTGCGGATTTTCGCTTTGGGCGGGTGCTACTGCGGCTGGGGGAATGGGTGCGGGAATGGGAGAGAAAGAGGGTGCAATTACAGGTGGAATTGCTGCTACAGGCGGATTGTAAGGCGATTGTAGGGGTGCGGGTGTTGGATTGGGTGCGATCGCACTTGGAGGTGCGATCGCACTTGGAGGTGCGATCGAGCTTGGAGGTGCGATCGGGGCGGTGAGTTGGGCGATCGGGGGAATTGTGGTTGCGGCGGGTATGCGATCGATCGCGCTTGGTATTGTTGGAAGTGATGGCTGTGTGCGGGTTGTGCGGGGCGGCAGTGTGAAGAAATTGGTGTTTAGCAGTTCTTGGATGGGGGAAAGGTCGATCGGCGGGGGTTCGGGTGTTGGGGATGGGGTTGGGGTTGCGATCGAGATTGCGGGTGTTTGGGATGGGATTTCGGGTGTTGGGGTGGGAGTTGCGATCGGGCGATCGGGTGTTGGGGTGGGAGTTGCGATCGGGCTTTCCGGTGTTGGGGTGGGAGTTGCGGCGGGGGATAAACCCTGTGGTGGCTGGCGTCTGGGTATAAGTAAAGGTGCGGGAGTTGGTGCGGTTGTTGGCGCAGTCGCTGGAGTAGTTGCAGGCGCAGTCAGGCGCAGTCGCTGGAGTAGTTGCAGGCGCAGTCGCTGGAGTAGTTGCAGGCGCAGTCGCTGGAGTAGTTGCAGGCGCAGTCGCTGGAGTAGTTGCAGGTGCAGTCGCTGGAGTAGTTGCAGGCGCAGTCGCTGGAGTAGTTGCAGGCGCAGTCGCTGGAGTAGTTGCAGGTGCAGTCGCTGGAGTAGTTGCAGTCGCAGGAGTCGGCGTTGCTGAAGGAGTCGGTGTAGGTGATGGCTGAGGCTCTGGGGTCGATCGAATTTCAATCTTTTCTGTATCCTGTTTGTATGTATAAAAATATCTATTACCAGACAAAATTTGTGAAGACGTGCCATTTCCCCGAGTAATAGCACCAGCAGTTCCATTAGTTGTTGAATCGCCAACAATAAAAGGCGTCAGTCCATTACCGCCGTGACGCAGCAAAATTGTACCGCCTTTATCCCCAGCATCTCCAGCAGACGAAATGCTAGCAGCAACCCCATTTCTATCTGAAAAAGAATTGATTGATCGAAAAAACTTTTCAGTCCAAACATAGATATCTCCACCTCTACCATTACCCATGCTCTGACTGTCAATTTGATTAACAGTAATATTGCCACCAGCATTTAGACTAATATTTCCACCATTAGTAGAGGAACTAGAATTAAGATTCCCCGTTTGAATTGCTCCCTTCTCACTGTACAAAGAAATTCCCAACGGAGAAGTAATATTTTGCGTGGTAATATTATTAGTTGTAGAAATATTGATTGCGACAGTCGTTCTTGTAATATCATTTTCAATTTTGACGCTGTTGAGAGGAGTCACGTTACCGATAGGAGCGAAAAATTGAGCCATTCCCGTATCAGGTTTAACCGTCAGATTGTAAGGCCCGTCAACTGTAGACTTACAAGTAATATCACCTGTACCAGAGATTTTTACAGACAGGTCATTCGCCAATCTTAACGGAGCATTAAATGTAATATTATTGCGGTTAGTCTCGATATTTCCCGCCGCAGTAATTGATTCCTTTGCCGTGAGATCGATATTGCCACCAATCACATTAGTATTGGTAGAAAAAGTGCGGGAATTGATAGTAGAAGTCGCCATAGTTCCTTTAGCATCTATGGCTACATTTCCACCTCTACCATTGGCTGCCGCAGTAAAAATTGGGCCAGCAGTTGTGTTAACATTACCGCCGCTTTGAATGCGAAGATTACCACTATTAGCGTTAAATCCGCTTAATAATAGAGCGCTGCCAATTCCGCCTGTATTGATATTGCCGGTGGCTTCGAGGGAAATATTACCGCCATTATTACCACCCATTGCATTGATCAGTCCAGCAGTGGTATTGATCGTAGTGCCACTTTTTAGAGTAATATTTCCACCATTATTATTACCTACAGTAAACAGATTTTGAGTATTTATAGAACCATTACTATTAAGATTTATTGAACCGCTTTGTTGCTGAGCTTGTGACGCAACAATAGTAGTAGTAATATTGCCGCCAGCACTTACATTAATATTACCACCCGTTTGAGTTGTGAATGGGGGAGAAGCAGGTACATAAGCACCGGCAACCAATTGATTTGTATTGATATTACCATTGGTATTAGTAATGTCAATATTGCCACCTTGTGATTTAGACTCGGTATTTGCACTACCAATGCTTATATTTTGATTAGTATTAAATAATGTGATATTACCACCATTTCCCCCAGAAGAACGAGAAAAAATTGGATTACCCGGTGATATTTGAATACCATTTTGAGCTTGAACCGTAATATTTCCACCTTTGCTGTTTTCACCATCGGCATTGAGCGAATCCAAATTGATCGAACCACCACTCTTGAGACTTATTGCACCACCTTCTTGCCTACCAGTCGTAGAAATTTGATAACCATTAATATTGCCATTAGCCTCCAATCTGATTACACCACCGTTATTATTGTCAGAATTGGTTGATATCTGTGTACCACTGAGATTAATATTTCCTGTTCGACTTAAAATAGAAATATTGCCGCTAATCCCTACGCCATTATTAGTGACTCTAGTATAAATTATGCCAGTTGTAATATCATTTTTAGCTTCTAGATAAATAGAACCTCCTTTTCCGAATGTAATTCCTGTATCTAATTTGTAAGCAAAATTATCTGGTTGAGAATTTTTATTATGTAAGCTACCACCATTAAGATTTATGCTTCCTTCTGTACTTACGATCGAAATATTGCCACTATTGCCACTTGTCCCGCCCAAGAGAAGAGTTATTATCTCAGCAGTAGTAATATTATTCTTAGCTTGTAGAGTAACGGAACCGGCATTACCATTATTTGCTCTACTGTCTAAACCTCCAGCACTGGTATCGATGGAGCCTCCCGTGCTAGTAATCGAAATATTACCAGAGTTTCCTGTTTTGACATAACCAGTGACATATTGATCTAGTGCTGATTCTAAACTAGCAGTGACAATATTTTGTTGAGCATTGAGTGTTATATTACCAGCATTGCCATTATACGAATAACTAGATAAAGTGCCAGCAGTAGTGTTTATGCCTCCTGCTGTGCTGGTAATAGTGATATTGCCTGAATTTCCCCTGCCTAATGCACCGAACCATTTAGTATTAATATCTGTTGTAATAATATTACCGAGAGCCTGTAAAAGTACGGAGCCACTGTTGATTTTATCAGTTGTAGATAACGTACTAATAGTTCCGTTGAAAAAAGCATCTCCATTTTTTAATTGAGTCGTCGAACCAGTTAATACTACGTCTCCTTGAGAATTAACTGTCACTTCTCTTACACTTATCCCTTCACCCGTCAACAACTGTGGCAAAGATGTAACTGGCAACACCCAAGTTTGAGGCAAACTACCAGCCATAGATTGCGGTTGAATCTCCAAACTTAACAGATTTCCCGGTTGGCTAATTCTGACTAAATTCTCACCCGGAACCGCAGCAATCGTAATATTGCCTCCCGGTGCAGCAAGTTGTCCCGTACTCACAATCGTGCCGCCCAACAAAGTTAAACTCTGTCCCTGTTTCACAGCCAAACTACCTAAATTGATAATTGCTCCCGGCTGTAGATTTGTAAAAGCAAAACTGTTCGGATTTCCGACTAATTGTGCATAATTATTCGCGCCAACTGCACTAAACCAGTTATTGCCGAAACCAATTCCTGTAGCAGTAGTCGCGGTGAAAGAACCGGGAACATTTAAGCTGGAATTTGCACCGAAAACAATCCCCGCCGGATTCATTAAAAATAAGTTGGCATTGCCGCCCGTAACTTGAATTAAGCCGTTAATTATGGAAGCATCGCCGCCGACAACTCGCCCTAAAATATTGCGGATGTTGGAATTTGAGATAAAGTTAGCAGTTTGTCCTTGAGTTAAACCAAATTGTTGGAAACTGTGAAATAGATTTGTACCGTCGCTGGATTGTTGGCCGCCTTGGATGTTAAATTGGTTGCCACTGGGGGTGATTTGAGTATTCGTGCCGTCAGTGTCGGGGGTGATTTGGGCTGTGGCTATTTGGGATGGGGTGAAAAGTCCTGTTTCCCAAGTTGCTAAGGTGCTGAAGGAGAGGAATGTTAGGAAAAATAGATTGTTTTTGTCCGCTGATTTCATGGTTTTTGTTAGTAGATGATATGATGATAATAAATTAATTGACAATCAATATCAGGACAATCCTGTAGGGGCGGGTTCGCCGAAATATATGATACCCAACGACAATTATAAAAACCCGCCCCCACCCAGCCCAAAAATTAAGAATACATTGAATTTAACCATGTGGCGGGGAGGTTTTTGGGGGTTATTGGTTGGGTTGGGGCGGGTTTTTGAGATAGTTTGTGAGTGACAAATTCGGTGGCGAACCCGCCCCTACGAATTTGGGCATAAAATACGATAAAGAATATTTTATCACCATCCTGTAGGGGCGGGTTCACCGAATTATATGACACCCAACGACAATTATAAAAACCCGCCCCCACCCACCCAGAAATTAAGAATACATTGAATTCAACCATGTAGCGGGGAGGTTTTTGGGGCTTATTGGTTGGGTTGGGCGGGTTTTTGAGATTGTTTGTGAGTGACAACTTCGCTGGCGAACCCGCCCTTACGAATTCTGTTTTTAAGATCGTAAATTCATCAATAATACATTTTTACTGTCTAATTTAATATTGATTCTCTTGGAATTGCAAAACTTTTTAGATGGGTACATTTCATCGGTTTCCCACTTATACGGATTGTTGATAATATATTCCTGAATTTTGGCAAACGTTGTCTCATCGCGAATAATATGTTCGTAATAACCCCTTTGCCATACCTGGATTCCTGAAACACGGCGTAGTTGATTGATACGACTGGAAGAAAATGTTTTAAAACCTCTCACAATTTCCGATAACCCATGACGTTTATCCTGATTTTCTATGATGATGATTCCATGAAAATGATTCGGCATAATGACAAAAGAATCTAATTCTATATGAGGATATACTGTCTTGAGATTAAACCAATTAAAGTTGACTACTTCACCGTAACGGCTTAATAGCATATTTTGTTCTTCAATGTCACCTAATATACACTGACGTTGCCAAATACAAATTGTCACAAAATATGCACCAGGTTGGCTGTAATCATATCCGGGGAGACGAATAGAACGACGATGATGAATATTGGGATTCGAATATTATATCACCATCCTGTAGGGGCGGGTTCACCGAAATATATGACACCCAACGACAATTATAAAAACCCGCCCCCACCCAGCCCAAAAATTAAGAATACATTGAATTTAACCATGTGGTGGGGAGGTTTTTGGGGGTTATTGGTTTGGTGGGGGCGGGTTTTTGAGATTGTTTGTTGGTGACACAATTAATGGCGAACCCGCCCCTACGAATTTGGGCATAAAATACGATAAAGAATATTTTATCATCATCCTGTAGGGGCGGGTTCACCGAAATATATGACACCCAACGACAATTATAAAAACCCGCCCCCACCCAGCCCAAAAATTAACAATACATTGAATTTANCAGGGAGGTTTTCGGGGGTTATTGGTTGGGTGGGGGCGGGTTTTTGAGATTGTTTGTTGGTGACAGAATTAATGGCGAACCCGCCCCTACGAATTTGGGTTATTGCGACATTGCAAATTGACCGATAATTCATCTCCAAATCCATTACTATTTCCTTTGTTCTCTCCTCTGCACATCTTGCAACTGCTTCCCTATTTTTTCTACCATCTGCACATCTCCCAAAGTTTGATATCCCTCTTTTGCCAACTTCAAATACTGCATCGCTTCCAGATTCTCCCTCATAGATGAATAAACTTCTCCCAAACCGTAACGCGCCTCAGTTAGCTCTTCGATATCGTCCGGTTTTGCTCTACTAATCGCCTTTAAATAGTAGAATTTAGCCTGCGGCATTAGTTGCGATCGCCCTTGATACATTTCTCCCAACATCCGGTAGATGGGCGGTGTCTCAACTCCCGCTGCTGGTAAGCTTTCCAGGATTTCTATTGCTTCGGCAATCAAGTTCGCGCTACGATAAACTTGTGCGATCGCCAATTTCTGACTCGCTGCATTCGGTACTTGTTGCTCGATCGTCCGTACAGCCTCCTTAACCCCTTCAACCTCCTTCTCATCCAACAATCGAAACTCTGTATCCCTCTCCCCGAGAGGACTTTCCGAAGAAACCCCCGTATTCGCCTCCACAATCAACCTGTACTTAAAACCCGGTTTCAGCGCCGGTTCCCCCGGATACACCGCCTCAGTACCGTTAACCGTCATTTCCCAATTTAACTTCGCTTTATTTTCGAGGATGCTCAACTTATAGCTAGTCGCACCCGCAATCGGATTCCAGCGCAAAATTGGCTTGTTTCCTAACAATTTCGTCCGCCTCGGACTAATTATATAAGGAATTGGCGCCTTGTTCCAAACAATTTGATCGTCGCCGCGATCGGGACAATGAATTAAATTTTTATTGCAGTCATCCTTCGACTTTTCGCTAGCCCATAAACAGCTATTTAATTGATTTTCACCCGCTTTAATTGACTTAATTTCTGAATCTGCACATTGAATCGTAATTTGTCCGTTTTGTGCAGTTTGCAGTTTGTCGCCCGGATAAATTGGCGTACCCGCGCTGGGGCGAACATTTCTGCCATCTTGACGCTGTAGCTGCACTTCCCCGCTAATATTCAGGATTTGTCCGTTGGGTATTCTTGTCGTTGCTGCAATTGCTGGGGAAATTATCAGGTTGTTGGCGGATATTTTGGATAAATTGGCGCCAATACCGAAGTGGAGATGAGGCAAAATATCGATCGCAATCAACGTAAATGCGATCGCGCTTGCACCCATAACAACAGTCGTCTGTTTTTTCATTGACTTTTTCCTATTATTGGTAAACGTTCCTTTGCCATTTGGATACATTCATCTTGTTCTGGTATGCTGGGATTGGCAGATTTCAGTGTTTCTTGCCAATGTGTGAGTGCTTCTTGTGGTTTCCCTTTAGCTTCCAGTACCTGGGCTAAAAGGCATTGAGCTTCTGGAGTCTTATTGCTGAGAGATATTGCTTTTCTTAAGTCGGTTTCCGCTGCGTCGTATCGCTTTTGATTCAATCGCACCCAGCCGCGATTCTTGAAACAAGCTGATTTTACTCCATCAAATTGAGTTTGTTCTAAACACATTCCGATTACTTTTAAAGCGGATTCAGGTTTGTTTTTGATAATTAGCGATCGAGATATTTGAGCATAAGCTTCTGGAAGTCCTCGCCAGACTGCTTGTTTCATTGCTTCTCGCGCACACTCGTCTTCATTTAATTGATCGCACAGCAAAGATAAGTTATAGGAAGACTCGCCGTTAGTAGGATTGATTGATGCAGCTAGATTGTATGAAGCTTTCGCGATTAAAAATTGATTGTTGCGGTGGTTTTCCATGCCAAATGTGTTAATCGCAGATGCCAGATGCGGGCCGATGAGTGGATAGCCGATCGCCAAACCAGCTAAACTGATGCTGGTACGCTGCATAAATTTAGTTGGAATCGTAAATTGCGGGTGGTTTGGGCGATTCCCTACGGGATAGCTTCGCTTCACCGGGGCTACATCATCTGTCGGTGCAGCGAAAGGGCGATCGCACTTTAATTCTAATAATTTTAATCCCTCAAAAGTTGGATGCTGGCAAAGCATTGGTATGCCACTCGCGCCAGGAAATTGATTTTCATAGCGCAGTAAATCATTCTTAGCTTTTCGTACTGCTAAAAATAAAGGTTCTTTGAGGGCTAAATATCTAAACAAAGACTTCACAAATTCCTGAGCAATAAAATCCGGTATAGGCGCCCGCATCACAATCACTGATGGCAAAGAAATACCTTCTGTGACTAAATCTGCTGCTATACCCATGCTCGAACAAGAATTAAAAATTAGTAATTCCAATCCTTTGACAATAGCTCGTTTGAGACCTTCTTTAAAGTCTTGTACGGTGACAGTATTGTCTGCAACTTCTTGATTTATATATAGCAATCCGTTGGCACCATTGATATCGCTATCGCTGTGCCCCGCATAAAATAAAACTTGCCAGCCTTTGTCATCAAATAACTGGTTGCGTAACTCTTGGGAATTTGGTTCTTGAAGAAATTGTAAGTCGCAGCTATCGCCCAGATATTTTGTGATTTCCGTTGCATCTTTGCTGACATCAATTCCCTGGCTGTTGCCTAAAACACATAAAATTCTGCCTCGCGAACCTAGAGGTATTCCCCCTATCATTGCCTCTTGGGGAGTTTTTTTATATTCAGGGGAACTGCCGATAATTTCACAGTTATTGTAGTCTTCGCGAAACTGCCACACATCCCAAGGCAACTGCCAAATCTCAGAGTTATTGCACTCTAAAAATATTTCAACTAATTCGTCTCGATTGCTAATTTCTGTTCTGAGTTTTACCTCTATTTTTCTGTAAAACTCATCAGCACTCAACCACTTGTTCATCTCTTTTTTCAAACCTTCATATATAATATTAGGCTTGTCTTCAGAGATATTTGTTTTGCCCGCAGGCTTGATTTTGATTCGAGAACTGCTTCTGTGATGTTGGGTGGCGCGACAACTAACTTTCCACCTTTTGTGCAACTCGTCAACCTCAGGTGCTGGCAGCAAGCTTCCTAAATATTGAGCGACAGTTTCTCCTTGTTTTTTAAACTCCGCTGTCACGCAAGAAAAACCTTTTTGAAAATCCCCCGATCCCAAAGCCAAGATGACTGTACTGCTCATAAATTGGATGTCATTGCAGTTAATCAAAATATCATACCACAAAATTTTCTGTTATGCTATAATCATCTAAAGCTACTCGAATAGTAAAGCTTTCTTCTGGGTCTACGTAAAAATCCTTGAGCAAAATGCACTTGTTCTGAACAGTTGATTTTACTTCATGTAAATTTTCTCCTACATCAGAGATTAAGGACAATTTAATATTGGTTGGCAAGTAACGATCGCCGATCGCCGGATGCAACTGAACGTGAACTCTGACAGCGCGATCGCTATCTTCGGCAATCCCCACCAACAACGCAACAGTTGTCCTACCCAAACGCATTCCCAAATCAATCAACTTTGCCCGCACGATATCAGCTTCGGGAAACATATCGATACTGCTTTGATGTCCGCGTGAAGTATCTTGCGATCTGGAATTTCCACCACCTCGGAATACAAAAGCTGGGTTTTCATCAGGAAAAATGAGCTCTTCTAAATTTTGTTTGCCTTCCTCAAATTTCTGCCAGTTGGTTTCTGCAACATTCTTTAACCAATTGCGTAAATTAGATTTGACCGGATTTTCAATCTCAGTCGGTTCAGTCTCGGGCTGCGGATCGAATATCGATTCAACAGACTCCCAATCCGATGTAAATATATTCTCCAACCACTGACGCAGATCGACTTTAGATTCATAGATTCTTTCAAGGTGAAGCAAGAAGTCATCCAGAGGATGTAAATCTCTCAATACTAATTCACCTGAATCCGCTGTCGGAGAAAATCCCAGCAATCTTGCTTCCTTTTCATCCTCATCAATTTCTACTACAATATAACCAATACGTTCCTCCCTAGCTTCGGTAGGAACGCGGCAGATTTCAGGTAAATTTATACCAGAATTTTGATTGCCATTTTCTCCTTGTTTGTGTTCAGCCCTAATTGGACAACACTCAATTTTGCCCAAGCCTTTAACATATAAATCTGCCACATTCTCAAACAGGCGAATAACTGGATTCCAGCTATCGCATTGAGTTAAATCAGTTTCAATATCTAATATTTTAAAATAATCGGCAACTACCAACACAGCCAAAGTGTTGAGATAAATCTGTTCAACTTTTTGCGGGTGTTGGTGTTCGCAAGCAAATTGCCATGCTAGATGAATTGCCTTTTGGGTAATTGGCATTGGCAATGATTGGGTTGTAGTAGTATTGTTCTTCATTTCCCGATTTTAACTCCTTGTATGATTAATAGCCACTGTCTTCTCGAAATTGTTGCAAATGAGGCCGACATTTCTTTCGGTAAAAGCTATATATTGTAGGATAAGCACAGCCAAACTCCGTTGCTATTGTGGTAAAATCTTTACCAGATGATCTGCTTCTCAATATAACTTGACAAGTCAGATCTTTCCGCCCTCGAATGTACTCGTTTAATATTCCATCAGGATTAGTTTCGATCCAGTTTTTGACGTGTTCAAATAATTGAATACATTCGACTGTATGACTGTCATCCTCAGCAGGTAAAGTCTCTATTCGATCGATCGCAGTTCCGTCTTCTAAAACAAGTTGTCGATCGTCTCTCCTGCTATTTTCTCGATCTACCCTCACCGCCCAATTTTGCAGCCGTCGCTTCAAATAATAATTGAACCAAGTTATGACATTACCCCGATCGCGATCGTACTGAGTGCCAGTGCGGGATTCGCACAAATTGCTATAGAAAAACTCCCACTGTTCTTGGACAGCATCTTCATAGTAAGGTACCTTGTCTTTCCAGATCAGCCCCGAGTTTTTCATTTTAGTCACAAGCTGATTCAACAAACGTTTTAGCTTCCAAGAATTCGAGGCCTCCTCCCTAATTAGGGTGACAAGGCTGTCTAACTCTTGATAGAGAAGTTTGCGATCGCAATTTCGAGATTTTCCTGAGTCCCCAACAGGATCGGAGTCGTCGGATGAGTGGTCTTCCCCCTCGGAGGGGTGGGATTGATCGTTCATAGTGAAGTGCGGCCGCAACTTTGTTCCTACACTTATTTATCAGGGTGAGTTGAGTAGTTTTATGCGAAATTCTGAAAGTTTTTTGGGGCGGATGGTTGAAAGTCTTGCGGTGCGGTAGGTTTTGCTGTGAAATTAAATGTGAATTTTTGTTGAAACTTATGAACTCTCACCAAATAAACCCGGTTTTTGGGGTTAGCGCGTCAGAATTGAGAAACCGGGTTTCTGCGTAAAATCCGGTGGGGAGGCGAAAAATATCAGAGAAACCCGGTTTCTGGGCCTGGGCGCGAGAGGATTTACGCACTTTAACCAAAGAAACCGGGTTTTTACCAAATTTTTCGACTACGGCGAAGTTTCCGCAAAAAAACCCGGTTTCTGGGCCCATGCGTGAGTCCTCAATCGATCGCCCCTAAAACCCCGCAAACACCCATCCTTCCGTACTTTTACCCAGTGTTTGCCAAAGTTTACAAAAAAAACTTGAGATTTTTGCATAAAACCACCGAGCTCACCCTGATAAGTAAACAGGAACAACAAAAAGGCAACGAGGTCAAACCTCAAACCCCCAAAACACCCGTTGTTCCGTACTTTCACCCAGTTTTCGCAAAACTTTCAAAAAAAACTTGAGAGTTTTGCATAAAACCACTGAGTTCACCCTGATAAATAAACAGAAGGGAAATTACGAACTGCGATCGCACTTGTTGAGATTTATTCAAAAGTCGCATCGCCCGTAACTTCCCGATCGCACATCGCATTTCGCGAGACTTCAGTTTGGGTAAATGACGGATCTACGGCAGTTCGAGAGTGCAGAAGTGCATAAGTGCGATCGGGCTTGTCGATAGAGTCGCTTTGTCAATTTTCAGAACAGTTTGTATCTACCACACGAGGACAAAAATCATGGCTACTCCTAACAACTCATTCAATTCTGCGATCGTTCCCAATGTCAGTGCATTAGAAAGTGGTGAATGGTGGAGCAATAAAAACAATATTACATATAGTTTTGTAACTGATGATGAGGCTGTCAAACTCTATTCAAAAAAAGAGCCTGAGTTCAAGGTTTCCAAAATAAGCGATGCTCGAATAATAAAGAATGTCAAAGATGTCATTGACCATGTTTATAACCCATTTATTAATTCACAGATAACTCCCACTACAGAAAGAGTAGAAGATGCTTATTATGGGTGGGATGTCTTTAAATTATCTCCCTACAAAAAGTTGACACAGGCAGGCAATATACGGTTTATTCAGTCTGATTTTCTTAAAACCGAAAAAGGACTAGAAGAGAATAATACAGGAGCAGCAAATTATCCTGACAATCAGCAAAGCAATCCAGAATCATTAGGAGGAGATGTTTATTTTGGAACTAAAGTTAAACCAGAAAAGAATAAATTTTATAATCCGCCTGGAGGATGGGGTTATGAAACAATTATTCATGAAATTGGTCATACTTTGGGACTAAAACATCCTCATGAAGATGGAGCCATATTATCAGACAGTGAAAATAACTTGTCTAACACAGTAATGACTTATAACCATGGAGGAGCATGGCCAATTTCTTTAATGCCTTACGATCTTCTGGCATTACAAAAACATTATGGTGCCAAACCAAAAAATGAGGGAGATACAACATATATATTTTCTGAATCTGTTGACAAATACAAAGTGGGTACAGAGTATTATTACCCTAGTTTTGGTACGGTGATAGAAAGAATTAAAAGTACAATTTGGGATAGCCGCGGAAAAGATACATTAGATTTTTCTCAGCTCAAAAAAGGATTGGGAGATACTGGAAAAGACTATCGTTTTGAGATGAAACCAGGTGGTGTTATTACTGATAGAGAAAGTTTATCCCTCATACCATATTCAGGGACTGCTACATTTACTTCTTCTGAATCTATTTCTTGGTGGGATTGGATTTGGGGAGTTAGACCTAAAACTACAACAGTCCAACAAAATGGCAGCACTTATTCATATGGAACTTTTCTAGCTTACAGTTCCCAAGGATTAGATGCAACCATTGAAAACTTAGTGGGTTCGGAACGGAATGACTGGGTTACTGGAAATGTTGTAGGCAATCAGATTTGGGGAAACAAAGGTAAAGATTTAATAGAGGGCGATCTAGGCAACGATCAAATTTATGGTGGAGATCAAGACGATACACTGTTTGGTGGGAAAAGATTTGAAATTGCTCAAGCAGGAGATGTAACAGTCCAAGATGGAGCCAATACTAATAAAAATGCTCCATCAGATTATGTAAGCGGAGTTGAATTCAAACCACCTGTTTTGATTGATTATACTGGCACTGATTTTGACGGAAATGATGTCATATCTGGTGGAAATGGCGATGACTACATAGAGGGAGGTAATGGGAACGATAACTTAGCGGGAGATAATGACAATGATTTAATTAAAGGTAATACAGGCCAGGATAGTATTTCTGGTGGTAACGGCCAGGATACACTCGAAGGAAATGAAGATAACGACTTCATTAAAGGTGATGCTGGTGATGATCTAATTACAGGAGATCGAGGTAACGATAGCATTCAAGGCAATGAAGGTAATGACATAATTTATGGAGGCGAAGACAACGATATCTTGAGTGGTGGCAACGACCAAGACAAACTCTTTGGCGGCGATAACGAAGACATCCTCAACGGCAACGACGGCAATGACATTCTAAGAGGTGAACTCGGTAACGACATCCTCAACGGTGACAATGGAAACGACTCTCTATTTGGCCAAGAAGGAAACGACTCTCTCAATGGTGGCAACGACCAAGACATACTTTTTGGTGGCGACGATAAAGATATCCTCAGTGGCGGAAACGGTGACGACATTCTCGATGGCGGTAACGCCGACGACACCCTAACTGGCGACGCAGGCAACGACCAACTCTACGGCCAATCCGGCAACGACATCATCCAAGGCAACACCGGCGAAGACTACGCCGAAGGTGGCAGCGGCCGCGACTGGATGGAAGGCAACGAAGGCGACGACATCCTCTACGGACAAGATGGCAGCGACACCCAACAAGGCAACGCCGGTGATGACTTCATCGATGGCGGCAACGGTCAAGACTTGCTATTAGGCGGCACCGGCGACGACAGACTCTACGGACAAGCTGGCAACGACGTTCTGCAAGGCAATGAAAACAACGACTGGTTAGAAGGTGGCGACGGCCAAGACATCCTCGCCGGTGGTGCCGATGACGATGACCTCTACGGACAAGCTGGCGATGACTCCCTGTTTGGCGAAGACGGCAAAGATTTCATCGACGGTGGCGATGGCAAAGATTTCTTAATGGGCGGTGCCGACGATGACGTGCTCTTAGGTCAAGGAGACGATGACTCTCTCTTCGGCAACACCGGCAATGACGAACTTTTTGGCGGTGACGGCAATGACTTCTTAAAAGCAGAAGCGGGTGATGATTTGATTGATGGCGGTGAAGGAGTCGATCGCGTTATTTACGATAACTCCCCCAGCGGCGTTATTGTCAACATCGATGAAAGCCGAACCTACGACCACAACAAAAACCAACGCGCCCGCCAAGCCGTCAATCCTGCCAATCCCAGCCCCTATTACACCGACTTAGAACGCGATTTTGAAATCGATTCCGGTGCCGCAAAAGATGGTTTTGGCAACACCGATGACCTGACAAATTTAGAAGACATCAACGGTTCCCAATTTGACGACATCCTGATTGGCAACAGCAAAGATAATGACATCAAAGCTTTCGCAGGCAATGACATTCTGATCGGCCATCAAGGAAATGACAAATTTGATGGCGGACAGGGAATCGATGTTGTCAGCTACCGCCGCGATTTTAACGGTGTCAAAGTCAACCTCGAAACGGGTACTGCTACTGACGGTTCCGGTGCAAATGATGCGATTACCGGAGTCGAAAACGTTGTCGGTTCTGAATTCAACGATGACATTACCGGCGACAAAAACGCCAATACCCTGACAGGTGGCGGAGGCGACGACAACCTGTACGGTCTCGACGGCAACGACCAGCTATACGGCGAATTTGGAAACGATCGCACTTACGGAGGAACGGGCCGCGACAGTATCTTTGGCAACCAAGGACAAGACAGCCTGTACGGAGAAGCCGACAACGACTTTGTGTACGGTGGCGACGGCAGCGACTTCATAGATGGCGGTACTGGCGATGATTTTGTCTCCGGCGACAACGGCAGCAGCGACAGTGGCAGCGGCAACGATACCATCTACGGGAATACTGGCAACGACAGCCTGTACGGGCGTGGTGGCGACGACTACATCTACGGTGGCGCAGACAAAGACACCATCTACGGCGAAAGTGAAAACGACAAACTCTACGGAGAAGGAGACACCGACCTAATCTACGGCGGCACCGGCGACGACGAACTCTCCGGCGGCGATGAAAAAGACACTCTCATCGGCGAAGCTGGCAACGACACTCTCAGAGGCGATGCAGGCGACGACACCCTAGACGCCGGAACAGGCAACGACTACCTCTACGGCGGCACCGGCAAAGACACCCTGAATGCAGGCCTCGGCAACGACCAACTGTACGGTGGCGACGATGCCGACATCCTCCTCGGCAAAGAAGGCGACGACAACCTCTACGGTGAAGCGGGCGACGACACCCTCGATGCAGCCGAAGGCAACGACAACCTCTACGGCGGCGACGGCAAAGATATTCTCGATGCTGGAATCGGCAACGATCGACTTTGGGGAGGTCAAGGCGACGACACTTTATTAGGCAAAGCAGGCGACGACAATCTGTTTGGCGAAGGCGGCAACGACATCCTCGATGCAGCCGAAGGCAACGATTCCCTTTACGGCGGCGATGGCAAAGACATCCTTGATGCTGGAATTGGCAACGATTACCTCTGGGGTGGTCAAGATGATGACACCTTATTAGCCAAAGCTGGCGATGACTACCTGTTTGGGGAAGGCGGTAACGATTCACTCTTAGCAGCAGAAGGTAACGACAGTCTTTACGGTGGCGACGGCAAAGACATTCTCGATGCTGGAATTGGCAACGACTATCTCTGGGGAGGTCAAGACGACGACACCTTATTAGCCCAAGCTGGCGATGACTACCTGTTTGGCGAAGGTGGCAACGACTCACTCTTAGCAGCAGAAGGTAACGATTCCCTCTACGGCGATAGTGGCAAAGACATTCTCGATGCCGGAAGTGGCAACGACTATCTCTGGGGAGGTCAAGACGATGACACCTTATTAGCCCAAACTGGCGACGATTACCTCTACGGCGAAAACGGCAACGACAGCCTCAAAGCTGGCGATGGCAACGATTCCCTTTACGGCGGCGACGGCAAAGACACCCTCTTCGGCGAAGCTGGCAACGACTTATTGCAAGGCGGTTCCGGCGATGACTCACTTTTGGCAGGCGAAGGCAACGATACCCTGTTCGGTGAAGCTGATAACGACACTCTCTACGGCTTCGGTGGCGATGACATCCTCGAAGGCAACTCAGGAACAGACCGACTTTTTGGGGAACTCGGCAACGATACTCTGAATGGCGGTACTGAAAATGACACCCTCGAAGGCGGCGACGGTAACGACATCCTGGATGGTGGTGATAATAACGACAGTCTGTTCGGACAAGTCGGTGATGATACGGTTATCGGCAACCGGGGCGATGACATTGTTGACGGCGGTTTGGGCAACGATTTGCTTCAGGGGAATGAAGGGCGCGATCGCATTTACGGTCAAGCCGGCCTCGATACCCTGTTCGGTGGCGACGATAGCGACACCCTGTGGGGAGGCGATGACGCTGATATCTTGCAGGGAGAATCGGGCACTGATACCCTGTTCGGCGGTAGCGGCGACGACTCCCTCGACGGCGGCGAAGATAATGACAGCCTTTATGGTGAAGCGGGTGCAGATATTCTCGCTGGCAACAGTGGCGACGATATCGTTGACGGCGGTACTGAAAACGATACTCTCTCCGGCAATGACGGTCGTGACAAATTATACGGCCGCCAAGGCAATGACTTGTTAGAAGGCAATGCCGATAATGACGAACTGTGGGGTGGAGATAACGACGATACGCTGTTAGGACAAACCGGAGACGACCAACTGTGGGGTGAATCGGGCAATGACAGTTTGGATGGTGGCGAAGGAGGCGATCGACTTTTCGGTCAAATCGGCAAAGATGCCCTCTCCGGTAACAATGGCGACGACTACTTAGAAGGTGGCGGAGACGACGATAGCATGACTGGGGGTGCTGGGCGCGATCGAATTTTCGGAAATGACGGCAACGACTTCGCCGACGGCAACAGTGGCGACGACTACATCGACGGCGGCGCTAACAACGATACCTTAGCAGGAGGTGAAGGAGCCGATCGCATTTTCGGTCAAGCCGGCAACGACAGCCTCGAAGGCAACGACGACAACGACTTCCTCGATGCAGGCACCGGAAATGACCGCGTATTCGGCAACGACGGCGACGACGAACTCTACGGCCGCGAAGACCGAGATTTCATCGACGGCGGCCGTGGCAACGACCAAATCTACGGTGGAGATGCAGCCGACACCCTCCTCGGACAAACCGGAGACGACAACATCGATGGTGGTTCCGGCGCAGACTCGATTCTCGGCGCTGACGGCAACGACAACATCTGGGCCCAAGCCGGCAACGACTCGATTTATGGCGGCGCTGGCAACGACAACATTTGGGGCAACGAAGACGACGACCTGATTTTTGGAGAAGCAGGCCAAGACAAAATCGACGGCGGTTCCGGCTACGACACCATCGATGGCGGCGCTGGCAACGACGAACTGTTCGGCGGTACAGGCAACGACCAATTATTAGGAGGTGCCGGCAACGACAAAATTGATGGCAGCATCGACGACGACAAACTGTTCGGAGGTGCCGGCAACGACTTGCTATTTGGCAATCAAGGGCAAGACACGATTCTGGGCGAAGTCGGAGAAGACACCCTCTACGGTGGCGACGAAACCGACTTGATGGACGGCGGCGCGAGTAACGACTTGGTTGTCGGTGACTCCGGCGATGACATCCTGACAGGCGATTCCGGCGATGACACCCTCACAGGCGGCATGGGCAACGACTTGATGGGCGGAGGCAACGGCGACGACTTGATGTTCGGGGAATGCGACGACGACACGATGCTGGGAGGCGCTGGTAAGGACACCCTCGACGGCGGTTGTGGCAACGACTTGCTAACCGGGGAAGCTGGCAGCGACAACCTGTTGGGCAACGAAGGCGATGACAGTCTCGACGGTGGCAGCAGCAATGACACCCTCGATGGCGGTAATGGCAACGACTTCTTAAACGGCAACAGCGGTAACGACAGCCTCAATGGTAACGATGGCGATGACAGTCTCTACGGCGGCGAAGGAAACAACGTGCTCAAGGGCGCAAATGGTCAAGATACGTTGATTGGAGGCAGTAGTTCCGACATATTTGTGCTAGCACCAAGTTCGGGACTAGATCATATATTCTACTTCCAGGGCGATCGCGATTACCTCGGACTCACACAAGACCTCACCTTTGAGCAATTGCAAATCGTTCAAGGCGGCGAGAATTACACTAACGATGCCTTGATCAGCATCGCAGGCACCGGTGAACATTTAGCTTGGTTGAAAGATACTCAAGCCAAAACAGTTGACAGTTCTCGCTTTGTCTCCATCACTCCCGGAGGTGCGCTTCCGGTCGCTTTCAACACACCGTTGAGTATCGATATTTTGACTGGTCAACCTGTTGATAGCGATGATATTTTAGAATTGGTTAGTAGCGGTTCTAGCACTAGCTTATCCAGCATTACTCCTCCATCAATTAGTCTGCCAACCAGCACGACGACTGCACCGATTAGTCTATCAACCAGCACAACTACTGCACCAGCAAGTCTCAGCCTGCAACCATTGACAACAGGTACTAATCCCGCAATAGCAACTGCACCAATTAGTCTGTCAAGCAGCACGACTACCGCAGCAGCAAGTCTGATTCTGCAACCATTGACAACAGTTACTAATCCAGTTACTGCAATAGCAACTTCTGCGAAAACTACCACCAATGACATCTTGCTAAATGGTGGTTCAATTCCAACCATGAACAGTTTTAGTAGCATGGATGATGACATTCTCATCTATGACACAAAGAGCTTGTTAACATCTTTAACTAGCGCTCAAAGTCAGCCAATTCTGCCTTTGCAAGCGGCGAGTGTTAGTAGTTCAATTATCCCAACTGCGAATGCTGCTAAGGACAACAGCCTTTTAATTACTCCGGCTGCAAGTCCAATTAACCCGCTAACAAATAGCGATTTGACTGGCATTTCTAGCGTCAAGTAGTTGTAGGTTTGGTTGAAATCGAATACATTAAAAACCCGGTTTCTTGAAGAAACCGGGTTTTTTGCAGTTTGAACGAACAATAGTTCGGACAGTGGCAGTGGTAGGGTGCGTCAGATGTGAAATTCTGCTGACGGGGTGACAGGTCGTCTGAAAAGCATACAGGGAGATAACTCTAGACAAATCGCCTCAAAAAAGATAGGGTAAGAAAGCTTCTTACCCAAAAA
>NZ_JAEQCT010000137.1:0-16508 GCF_020738205.1 Microcoleus sp. PH2017_24_DOB_U_A | reverse complement strand
ATTACAAAGCGTATCTATAGCTTCTAAGAATGGTGAATTTATCTCAAAATATACTCACCACTAGCGAAGAGTGTTCAATAAGATGCGTTCCCCCTGATTCCTATAGCAATATCACAGTTTCAGCAGATTGATTTCCCCCATTACGAGGGCGAAGATGTAAGGTGATTTCCGTATCGAGTCGCTTCAGGAAAATCAGTAGTTTTCCTTCGCTGAACCGTTGAAACTCTCCGTTCATTAAATGAGATACTTCTGGCTGTGGAATTCCAAGTAATTCGCTCATTTCACGCTGTTCTAAGTTGCGCTGTTTTAACAGGCGAAGTACCTGAATACCGATTTTACCTCGCGCAAAAAGTTCATCAGCATCTGCCAATCCAAGGTCAGCAAATACATTACCACTGCTTTCTTCAAAAATAGTTTCTTCTGTCATAATTGTTGCTCCCTAGCTAGTGCGTCTTGATAGCGTTTTTTAATTAAGTCAACATCAGCCTGTGGGGTTTTAATCCCTTGCTTTGATTTCTTCTGAAAAGCGTGCAATACATAGATTTTTTCACCGATCTTTACAGCATAAACTGCCCTGTAAGTATCGGTATCGTAACGTTTGACGATTTCATACACACCGCTTTCCACCCCTTTAAAGGGCTTGGCTGACAAAGGTGTTTCCCCAGCTTGCACCAGTTGTAGGGCATAACCTACCGCTTTTTGTACCTCTTCAGGAAACTCGCGGATATTTTTGCGAGAGTCTCCCATCCAAACAAGAGGTCGTAAAGGCACTTCTATAGTATCTTTGTTATCGACCATTTTATCCAAAATTTCCTGTAAAAACAAAGTTAGACAATAGCATAAAATGTTGCCAAGCCTAAAAATCAATTTCCCCGATTGTGGGTTCTTGCGTTATGTTTGTTCCTCTCTTGGCATGGTATAGTACCCATCTTCGATTCCCATCGACAACTCATGAAAACAGACACCATTTTCTACAGCCTGTTTCAGGAATTTCCTAGCTTCTTCTTTGAACTGATCGATCGCCCTCCAGAAGAAGCCGCCGCCTATGAATTCACCTCCCGCGAAATCAAACAACTGGCATTCCGCATCGATGGCTTATTTCTCCCCACCACCGAAGAACCGGAAAAACCATTTTACTTAGCGGAAGTTCAGTTTCAACCCGATCCCGACTTGTACTACCGCATCTTTGGCGAGCTCTTTCTCTATCTGCGACAATACAAACCCGTCAATCCTTGGCGCGTGGTTGTCATCTATCCTAGCCGTCGGATCGAACACGAACAGATGCTGCAATTTCAGGAACTCCTAACCAGTCAGCGGGTGCAACGGATTTACCTCGATGAATTGCCAGAAGCCGCAGATCGATCGCTGGGAGTCAAAGTTGTTAAACTGGTAATCGAGCCAGCAGAGACAGCCGCAGAACAAGCACGGCAGTCGATCGCAATGGCCCGCCAACAGTTGTCCGATCCCACCGTTTTACGCGATTTAATTAACCTCATCGAAACAATTATCGTCTACAAACTCCCCCAAAAAAGCCGCGAGGAAATTGCCACCATGCTAAATTTAAGCGAACTCAGACAAACTCGATTTTATCAGGAAGTCAAGCAAGAAGGTTTAGAAGAAGGACTCGAACAAGGTGGGCAGCAGGCGAAGTTAGAAGCCATTCGTCGGATGATAGCATTTGGAATGAATTTAGAGACGATCGCACAATTATTAGATTTGTCTGTAGAATTTGTGCGGCAAACAATTCACAAAATCCAACGGGAATCCATGTCAGTCCCCGAACAAAAGATTGACTCGTTGATCGAACTATTAACTCACCAGCGATCGCTCTTTTCGGCCACACAATTAACTGAACTAGCGCAGCTAATTGAACCCTTATCCGATAAAAGCGATGTTCTTTCAGAAGTGATTTCATCCTGGGCTGAAAATTACCCTTCAATTCAGGAAGCTCAATCCAAACTGCTCGAACCACTACCGCCAGCTAAAGCATCAGAAACAACAGCAGTCAGTCCAGAAAGTAGCGAATCTCAAATGGGCGATCGCCCCAACAAACAAGCTCTCAAAAATGCCATTTTATTGTAGCTATAATCCGGCGGTTGAAACCGCTACTACACAAACAAAGCCCGGATGGTGCGCGGGCTAAGAAATAAAGGGGGTACTTAAGCCTAATTGCCGCTCAACAACAGAACAGTAAGAGCCCCGACTTCTTGAAGAATTCGGGGCTCTTACCGTGAAAAGGTTTAGATTACTTTCTCTTTTAGTCGGCGGGAGTGAGGGAAACTAAAAGCGATCGCACCGTGCGGGCCACCAGCTACCTTGGAAGCGGACGCGACCTGTTTGATTCGGGTAAATCGATTCATCGACGACTGCTTCTTCGTTGAAATAGACAAAATTGGTATTGATGTAGTTGTCCACTAACATATTGTTTTCTGTGCTGTAGGTGTGAACAGAAAAAATCGCACCGAAAGCTTTTGCTAAGTTAAACATTTCCCTGACTCCTTTTGTATTAAAATATATCGAAGTTTAATCGCCTGTTTCTGCTATTTGAAAGGTCGCATTTCCTAGTTGTTCATCCTCTGATTTAGTCTGCGGGAGTGAGCGAAACTAACAGACGATCGCACCGTGCGGGCCACCAGCTACCTTGGAAGCGGACGCGACCTGTTTGATTCGGGTAAATCGATTCATCGACGACTGCTTCTTCGTTGAAATAGTTAAAGTTGGTGTTGACGTAATTTTTGATTAACAGATTGTTGGCTGTGCTGTATCCTTGAGTGGAGAAGATAGAGCCGAAAGCTTTTACTACGTTGAACATAATATTTACTCCTGTTGTGTTACAATAAATGGATGTGTAATTGTCGGTTTCTGCTATTTGAGAGGCTGCATTTCCTCGGTTGAGATTGATTGATTGTCCTGATATTTCATTGTTCTTGTCTTTCCTTCTTTTATCCGGATCGAAGCCCAAGAATTTTTGAAATTTAGAAGGGATTTGAGAAGCGGTTGCGGGAGTTTAAATTCGGTAATTCCGAGGTATTGAATTAACGATTTAGTGGTTGAGCCGTGGGTGGGATTTACCTCAAGGGTAGATGTGGTTATCTACACTAGGGATTGGCTGATTCCGCATTACTGCTGCTGTGAAGATGTTTTATTTTTGGGGTTGCTTTTTTGTGATTGGGCTGTGACTCGTTTGCTTGACACTTACTAATTTCCCAGGAATCGAATGTGTTTGGTGCGATCGCCCTGACACTTTTATCGTCTGGTACTGGCACAGGACACTCGTCAGCCTGCAAACAACGATTTATCAATAGTTTCAGCCTACTCATCTGACTGGTAGCTGTGCCAATTTAGGCAACTGGACTACCGCAGGCTGTGAATCCTGAGTTTACGCAAAGTCGATCGGGCAATCCGGAACATCCATACATATCTAGTGCGTGACCGACACCATCGCTAGTAAAATACCCGTTACAGGTTCGATGGTTCGGACTTCAGTCCGTTGTTGTCTGAGGTTCGATGGTTCGGACTTCAGTCCTTTCTTGTCTCATCAGGACTGAAGTCAGCCCCAGAAGCATAATCTGTATATATAGAGTGCGGAATAAGTACGAACAGCGAATCCTCTAAGTAGCGTACAAAACCATTTTTTAGCCTTAGCCCTGTAATCGCAATTATTGAACAAATCGAACTTAAAATTAATTCATAAATTCAGAATCTCAATTTCATAAAAGTCATAATTATCAAGAACCTGCTTGATACTGCATAATTGTTACCGGAAGTCTGAATAAAGTTTTACCTAACTGAGACAAACCGAACTTGAATTTCAGGGACTGCGGCAAATCTTGCACGGAAACTTCTACGAAGCCAAAGCGGGTATAAAATGATGCGAGCCGCTTTCCCAAACATTCTAAATATAGCGGTTCTGTAGCCTGTTGAATTAAATGTTTTGTCAGGTAAATGCCCAAACCGCGATCGCGCCAATCCTTCGCCACCACCAAACTACCCAACTCTTCCGCGCCCGTAAACTTCCGCAATTGTCCGCAAGCAGCCAATTTCCCCTCACATTCGATCACCCAGAATTGCTCCCAGCGCAACTGAGTCGGATCGAGTTTCGCACTCCAAACTAACATTCTAATTGATTTGATATCTCGCTCCGACGCTTGGCGGATTGTGCATCCAGATGGTAAGGAAACAGAACTTGCAATCATGAGTTATAGCTGGAAACTACAGCAGCGATTCGTTTGAAAATGCGAAAAACTTCGTAAAGTTCGTTGCCGGGATTCTGAATATCAAACAACTTAGATAAAGCATACTGCGGTGTATCTTGTTTAGTCACTTTAATGAATCGGAAACTGCTGCCATTAGTCAGCAGCCCAAACGTTGGTTGTTCTGAATTTGGGTCATTCAGCATATAAAATAGCAATTGAGGAAGTCCAGCTTCAACGGAATATTGGGATCGCTTGGCTTCGATCGCCACAACCCAAAAAGATTGCAGCAATAATAGGACATCTATGCTGCCCCTAACAATTATATCTTCATCTTCGACAATCAGTTCAACAGATTTTTCACATTCTATGTGAAAGGGAGTTAGGAAAAAATCTGCTACAAATAGCAAAGGAGCTAGTACCACCATTTTTACAGTATCTTCTAGGAAAGGGTATGAGGTACTATTGATATAGCCTGCTTTTACCTTGTCGAGCGATCGCTTTTCTGCGTCTGTTATTTCTGGCAAATCTTCAATCCACTCCCGGAAGAATTGCTCGTCTTCAGCAAGTTGGAAGTTAAATTTTGTTTTGACATCGCGCAGTGTCAGTGTTTTTGCTTGAATGCTTTGTGTCATAGTTTTCTGTAGCTCTTAGCTAGTTGTAACTTATTGTAGCATATCAATTGGCGATCGTCTCCAACAAAACCTCCGCACCAAACCGCACCGGATCGGTACAAGGCAATCGCGTTTCTGCTTGAATTCCTGCTATTGCTAACAGCGCTTCTGCGTGAGTTAAGTGATGAGTATTGAGAGCGATCGCGCTGACTTTTGCCCCAACAAAAGCACCCGCAGCAGCGGCCACCATTTCGTACAATTCAACCACTTTCAACAAACTAGGAATCGATACGTGCGGGTGATTGCGAATGTGAATTTGTCCGGCTCGGTGCGCTAAAATCAAGTGAGTTGGCTGCGTGCCCCGCAACAGTGGCAAAGTCGCCGTCGAACCCGGATGCAATAGCGAACCTTGCCCTTCTACGTGCAGAATATCACATTCCGAACCCAATTTTATCACCGCTTGTTCAACAGCACCGGCCGCAAAATCAACTCGAACTGCATCCAAAGCAATGCCTTCATTTCCAATCATTAAACCCGTTTGTCCGGTTGCTAAAAATTTGGAACGCAAACCCCGCTGCAAACAAGTGCGATCGAGTTCCAAACTGGTTGACATTTTGCCAACGCTCATATCTGTACCGACAGTTAACACGCGGCGACAGCTTAATTTAGCAGCGGCGGCAGAGGCGATCGCCCCAACAGACTTCGGTTCCTGACGCACGTCCCAAATCCATTGATTTTCGGTTAACGGAACCGTTATCAAAGGTGCAAGTTTCGCGTGCAAACCGTTGACAACCGACAAACCTGCTGCTACCGCTTGATTAATTTCTGGCAGCCATTCCGGCGGCAAAACACCGCCGGATGGAGCAATACCAATTAGCAGAATATCCGGCGCAAATTGCAGTGCTTCTGCAACGGAAGCAACTATCGGTACTTGTTGAGGAATACCAGTTAATTCAGATAAAGATTGTCCCGGACATTGGCGGTCAATTACTGCTACAATTGGTGCTTCGCTGTAGCGCAAAAAAGCTAAGCCTGTTTTGCCGGAAGTACCGAGAATTCCCTCGTGCAGCAAGATAGCAACTTTGCCATTTTTGATAGGATAGTTTTTAGTCATTGGTTCACTTTTAAGCTGAAAAATTGTAGATTGTAGATTAAATCTACAATCTACAATCTATAATCTACAATTGATTGTTCGCTGTGATTTGCGATTACTGGTTTAAAGCATTCGGATCTTCTCCCAATTCTCGCAATCTGGCTTCTAGTCGCGAGGCTCGTTGGCGTTCCTGTTCCGCTTGCTGTTGAGCAACTTCTACTTGCTGTTGAGCAGCTTCGACTTGCTGTTGAGCAGCTTCGACTTGCTGTTGAGCAGCTTCTTCAGGTAACAGAATTAGATTGCCAGATTCGTCGTAAAAACGCACCCAAGTTGCTGTTTCTCGATCGACAATTCCGTCCCAAGTCCCCAACCAAAAGCCCAAACTTTGACTCCACAGCCAGCCCTGTTCGTTGGGGACTAACGGTTGATAGCGTTGATTATTATCTAAACGCCATCCCTGCAAAGAATTCGGATCGAAAGGATCGAAGACAAAATAATCTGGCGTTCTAAAAACATGCTCATAAATATCCTTTTTTTTGCCTGTATCCTCATTAGCCGTTGATGGTGAAAGCAGTTCCACAATGATATCCGGGTAACGTCCGTTTTCATCCCAAACTACCCAGCCTTGTCGGGAAGTATTGCCGTCAACACCCAACACAGCGAAAAAATCTGGGCCTCGATAATCCCGATTGCGAACCTGTTGGGCACTGAAGTAGATAAACATATTGCCACCGACAAAAAAATCGTTCCGGTTAGCTAAACCTTGTTCTGCCGAACGGATTAAAACGGTCATTGCTATGCGGTGGCGGTTGCTTTCCATTTCTGCACCATCATCAAAGATTAAATCAGTGGGCGGCTTGTGTTCTTCAAAAAAAAGCTTGGCTTCTCTATCAATTCCCTGTCCTATTGATTCTACTGGCATCATAGTATCTCCAGATTTGTTTTGATCGAAATTCATGGTTTTAAAACGCTCGTCTTTAGGTGGAATATTTTTAGGGTTGGCTGTAAATCCCCATCCTGAAAACCTCGTGCTTCCTCTATCAACTGTCAACTGTAAGTAAGGTGCGTCGCTCATCAATGGTCGATTTTTATTTGTGATGGTTGGTGGCGACGCACGCTACAACTGTCAACTGTCAACTGTCAACTGTCAACTGTTTAACGATACTTCTATTCTACAAGGTCAATTCGCTGCACTCCCAATCCCGATCGCCCATTTGGCAGCAAACACCCATTTTCAACGACTGCGCCGCTGAAAGGATCGTCTAGTAAATTCAAGTGACTGTCCAAATCCAAGTAATCAGCGAGGGGAGAAAGTTGTGCTGCTGCGGTATTTGCGATCGCACTATCGGAATAGCAGCCGAACATCACTTGCAGATTGCAGGCTTTGGCTGTGTGAATCATCCGCATAGCTTCGCTCAATCCGCCGGATTTCATCATTTTGATATTGATGCCGTGGACGCACTGTGCTAACTTGGGTATATCAGAACTATTAAAGCAACTTTCATCAGCAAAAATTGGCAGTGGCGATTGACGGTACAGTTCCGAAAATCCAGCCAGATCCGCGACTGGTGAAAGCGGTTGTTCGACATAATTGATGTTATATTTTTCCAGCCAGCTACACATTTCTACTGCTTCTTTCAAATTCCAACCACCGTTAGCATCTACACTGATTTGAATGTTAGCCGGCGCTTCGTCTAATACTGCGATCAACATAGCTTTGTCGGCTTCAATTCCTGCGGGATTTCCCAACTTGATTTTGACAGCGCGGTATTTGATGCTGGCGGGATCTGTCGCATCTTTGCCAAACCAATCGCGCACTCTGTCTCTCGCACTCCTCGGCGAATTTATGCCGATGGTGACGGATGTGGGGACAATGCGCGATCGATCTAATCCCCACATTTTCCACAGCGGGAAGCCTGCTTTTTTGCCCAGCCAGTCGTGCATTGCCATGTCGATGCCGGCGCGGGCGGCGGAGGGTAACTCGATTTCTGTGAAGATTTGTTCGACTTTTTGGCGATCGCACGGAGTAAACTTTTCTAGTAGCGGTGCAACTTCCTGCAATGCTGCTAGCAGACTCTCGGTAGTTTGGGGCTTAGAACCTGTGGAAAAGGGCGATGCTTCTCCCCAACCTTCGATACCTTCGTGTGTTAATTTTACCCACAAATTGGTACTTTGGGCTGTTGTACCGCGGCTGATGGTAAGTGCAAACCGCTTGCGGACAGTGAAGGTTTGAATTTGAACGCGCATTTTCAGTTATTAGTATTTTTTTATACAGAACAATCAGCAGAGACGGATAGCGCGGATGTTTGCATTTTTTATTTTTTACTTTATAGTTTTATTTTGCTTGTTCTAGTTTACCAAAAAGTCGATGAAATTCATTATTTCTGTTTCGCCAAAGAGAGTTGCCTTCTCTCTTAGCATTTGGGTGCTCTTCTTTGCTGTTGCTGGTTTCACCGTACAAGTTCTGCGCTACGGTTTTAACTATCGCGAACGCTGGATTCATTTGTTTAATTTAGACAGAGAAATAAATTATCCCTCGTGGTACTCGTCATTTACTTTACTGTTTTGCGGGATTTTGCTAGGTATTATTGCTGCTGCCAAGCAGAAGCAGGGCGATCGATATTTTCGGCATTGGAAGGCACTAGGGTTCATCTTTGTATTATTCTCTTTAGATGAAATCTTGAGCCTGCATGAAATATTAATTATTAACGACTTGCGAGAGTCACTGAATTTAGGGGGATTTTTTTACTTCATTTGGGTAATTCCGGGGGCGATTTTTGTTGCAGTTACTGGGCTGACTTATCTCAAGTTTCTCTGGCACTTACCCCGAAAAACCAGGGATTTATTTCTACTCGCAGGCAGTATATATGTAGGTGGAGCGCTTGGCATGGAAATGGTTTGCGGTTATTATGCAGATGCGGTAGGTCAGCGAACTTTGATCTACGGTTTGCTGGCTTCGGTTGAGGAAATTTTGGAAATGGTGGGAACGATCGTATTTATCTACGCTTTGTTGTCTTACATTGGTTCCCATCTTGAAAATATTGATTTGCAGTTTAAGATAGTGGAGAATCAAGATAGGTAAAGCTGGCCGTAGACCCAAGTTATTATGGCGGTTGAAATCGGAGACATTATGACTATCTACTTTTACAGCACTCGCAGCGAATACGGTAGTTTCTCTAACTTTTCCCGTCACGGATTCAAGTTAGACGGAGAATACTGGCCGACTACCGAACATTATTTTCAAGCACAAAAGTTTCCCCAAACGGAACACTGCGAGCAAATTCGCCAAGCAAAAACGCCGAAAGATGCAGCAACAATGGGGCGCGAACGCTCTCGTCCCCTGCGCCAAGATTGGGAACAAGTCAAAGATGATATCATGCGAAAATGCGTATTACGCAAATTTGAAACTCATGCCGATATCCGCGAAATTTTACTCGCTACCGGGGATGAAGAAATAGTCGAAAACGCACCTGGAGATTACTATTGGGGTTGTGGGAAAGATGGCAGTGGCAAAAATATGTTGGGACAGATTTTAATGGAAGTGCGAGAAATTTTGCGATAGTGTATCTGGGTTTGACAAATATATCTGTAGGGGCGAAGCATGACCGCAGTCAATATGAGATTAGAACTAATAACTTATATACGGTCATGCTTCGCCCTCTTCCAAAACCAGATGCACCCTTTTGCGAAAAGGCACGTAGCGAGTAAAACATAACCTACAAGTTTGTAGTCAGGACTTCAGTCCTTTCTTTCTAAATTCAAGAGGGAGGACTAAAGTCCTTACTACGAACCTATGATAAAGCAGGACTTATTTAATCCTAAGTCCTGCAATGCTGCTAAGCGAGCATTTCCTCAATTTTATTAAACAAGGTAACTCAAACATCCGCCTGACCACCTGTCAAATTGTGTGCCAATCTCCTCAGGCTGTTCTAGTAGAGGGTTTAGCCTCTCCTCAGAGACTGCAAAGCAGGGGAAACGGTAAAAACCCTGCACCACTTTTTGGTTTTGACAACTACTGTCAACCAGAATTAACTTTTATCGTGGTAAGTACAGCATTTTTCGCCAGTCGCCTCCCGGACACCGTTCTCCTTAGGTTGGCGATTCACAGGTAAAACAACAAAACTCCTGTTCTGGTTAAGGTTGATTTTTTATTTATGCTGTATGTTTCTATTCTCTGCGATTTCTCTAAATTGTGACCTGTTGTACAGAATTCTTTACACTTTTTCGATCTAAAAGATGCTGTTTTTGTTTTGATTAAGAGATCGATCGCACTTTTGGAATCCTCTCTCAGACTTAGGTTCGGGGATCGCAGCTTAAGTGAGTTTTCAGCGAATTATAAGATTGCGGACTGTTAAGATTTTTGAGTTATTTGGCTGCATTCGCGCCCAACTGCCGCCGTTGCTGTTGAATTCGGTTGAATTCTTTTTGTTCTTCGCACAGCAACGTATTGTCGATCGGCGATCGCATATCCCACTGCAACTCTGAGAGTAACAGCAAACATCCCGCCATAATTATCCCTGTGGTTAGATATTGCCAAGGGGCAACGAATGTTAATAGAGGTATGCTAAATAAATGAGTTAGCCCGATGAGGATAAAAGTGCGCGATCGCAAACCGAGTCCAGTACAAAAATAGCCGATCGCGCTCAACCCCAACCACAAATCGCACAGATGCAGCAACCAAAATCCCCAACCCGCAAAAATACTGCAATCCGTCAAAATCAAACCAGAAATCATCAAAATCGCCCAAGAGTAAAGAATCCAGCTAACCCGCTCAACCTTTACCCAAAACAAAGTCAAAACAGCCATGATCGCAGTGCCAATTAGAGTCACTGTTGACCACAAAATCGCCTGAAAGCTCCAACTAAGCGGGACAAACTGAGCCGTGAAAAAAATCCCCGCCGTCACCAAAGCCCAAAGCAGAAAAGTTTGGTCAATGCGGGTATAAAATCCTGAGAAAAGAGTAATATCTCCGACTTGCCAGCGGAGGCGCAACAGGCCTGCGAGATCTTGTACGTCGAGATGTTCTTGTTTGGAGCGGATTAGAGGTTCACAGGGGTTGAAAAAGGTCATCCGGTGTGGTTTAAAATATCAAGTTTTGCGTATTGTAACAAAACGTCAAGAAGATTTTGCAGATTTTTATATCCTTTTTTGTAGTTCTCCGGCTCTGCCTGGGGAGGTAGATCCGGAGGCTCTGCCTCCCGCGAATCAGAGACAAGCTAGGCAGAGTCTCTGGATATTGGTTCCCAGACAGAGCCGGAGAATCAGGGACGGGCAAGATGCCCATCCCACAGGAGTTCGATCGATTTTGTTGGTCGATTCCCGATATACGTCAAAATAGACGTACAATATAAAAAGTAAATTACATAAATATAATTAAGGAAAGAATATGAAAGCCAATCCAGGGGGCGAAATTGCTTCAGCCGAAGTCATGGGTAGAGACAAGCTAATTTCTGATTTATGGGGGATTTTAGAGCAGCAAAGTGTGATGTTGAGTGCTGAAAGAAGGATGGGGAAAACTTCGGTAATTAAGAAGATGCGATCGGAAGCTACCGCAAATAAGTTGCCGATTTATCGCGATTTGGAAGATGTAAAATCGCCCATAGAGTTTGTCAACACAGTCTTTCTGGATGTCAAAGCACATTTAACACCTTTGAATCGCACCACTAAGAAGACTCACGAATTTTTAAGCAAATTGGGAGGAGCAGAATTTAGCGGTTTCAAATTACCCGATATTGCCGCGCCTCACTGGAAAGCATTGCTGATTGAAACGATCGCAGATTTGGTAGAAAATCAAGACAGCACACTCATCTTCTTTTGGGATGAACTCCCATATATGCTGCGTAACATCGGTGATGAAGCGGCGATGGAATTGCTCGATACTTTGCGATCGCTCCGCCAGATGTATCCTCGTGTTAGAATGGTTTATACAGGTTCGATCGGCTTACATCACGTAATTGCCGATCTGAGAAAAGTGGGATATACAAACGACCCGACTAATGATATGTATCCCCAAGATGTGCCGCCGCTATCGACTAAAGATGCAACTATTTTAGCACGAAAATTGCTGGAAGGCGAGAATATTTTGACACCGGATATCCAAGGAACTGCTGTTGCGATCGCCGATGAATTAAGTAACATTCCTTTCTACATCCACCACTTAATTGTTAAACTCAAATTGCGCGGTGGTTCAGGGGATATACCAGCGATTAAAGCAATCATTGCTGATTCTTTGGATGACCCGATGAATCCTTGGAAGATGGAACATTACGCAGAGCGCATCGATAGTTATTACGATGATAAACAGCGTCCTTATGCCAGGAATTTACTAGATATTTTGGCAGTCGCAAACGAGCCTTTGTTATTTGATGAATTGTTTAATCGTCTCAAGCAAGAGTCGGACACTCAAGACAAGGAAATTGCCAGGAAAGTGTTAACTCTTTTGCAGAAAGATTATTATATCCAAAAGAGTGATTTGGGATTTCAATTTCGTTATCCGCTGATTCAAAAATACTGGAAATCATCGAGATGTTGAGATTTCTTGTTTCCAATTAATCCGGCGGTTGAAACCGCGACTACACAAACGAAGTCCGCCTTCGCGGACTAAGAAATTCTCGTTCCCAGGCTCTGCCTGGGGACGCAGATCCGGAGGCTCTGCCTCTTCTTTTCCTCGGTAACAGACGAGGCAGAGCCTCTAGATATCGGTTCCCAGGCAGAGCCGGGGAACCAGTTAAATAATACTACATAACCCACCGAATCAATCTATGAAAAATACATTTATCTCCCGATTTACTCCGAGCTTGATGGCACCAGAAACCCTGGAAGATATCCTAGTCCAACGTCACACACTAGCAAATTATTTAGTAGATAAAATCCGGGATAGCGCCACAACAGATAGCAAGTATTTTCAACTCCTAATCGGGCCGCGCGGTATTGGCAAAACGCACTTAGTTTCCCTGATATATCATCGTGTTGCCAAGATGGAGGATTTGCAAGATAAATTGCTAATTGCGTGGCTGCGCGAAGAGGAATGGGGGATTGCATCTTTCTTGGATTTGTTGCGGGGAATATTCCGGGCAATTGCTCAAGAATATCCCGCAGCATATCAAGCTCAGTTACATGATGAAGTTGAAAAGCTTTATGATCTGTCCCTCGAACAAGCTGAATATAAGGCGGCAGAATTGCTGAGAGAGTTTGTTGGGAATCGGGTACTATTATTGATTGTTGAAAATTTAGAGGACGTGTTTAAAGGCTTGGAGGAATTCGGGCAGAAGCAGTTGAGGGCGTACATTCAAAATCATTCGTTTTTGACTATTTTGGCGACATCACAAAGTTTGTTTGATGGAGTCAAACTCTATGATAATCCTTTTTATGGTTTCTTCTATTCACATACATTAAATGAGTTTAAGGTTGATGATGCTGTAGATTTGTTGAATCACATTGCTAACTTAGAAGGGAATACAGATTTAGCATCTTTTATTCAAACTCCAACCGGGCGCGATCGCATAAAAGTTGTGCATTACCTTTCTGGTGGCAGTCCTCGCGTGTATATTGTTTTTTCGGCTTTTCTGATGACTCCTGAATCGCTCGATAAATTGGTGGAACCGTTCATGGAAATGCTGGATAGCCTCACGCCATACTATCAGGATCGGATGAAGTATATTTCAAATCAGCAACGAAAGATTGTTGACTTTTTGTGCGATCGAGGTGGTGCAGCACCAGTGAAAGAAATTGCTAAATACTGTTTTATTACTCACCAAACAGTATCTAGTCAACTTAAAGATTTGTTAGAAAAAGGTTATGTCAAAAAGGAAGAAATTGGACGGGAATCGTGGTATGAATTGCGGGAACCATTGATGCGTTTTTGTCTGGAGGTGAAGAAGCAGCGCAATCAACCGATTCGATTAATTGTGGATTTTATTCGGGTTTGGTATACGCGGGAAGAGTTGCAGCAGCGATTGGGATTGAGGATGGCGGATGTTGATTTTGCGGAGAAAGAATGTCATTTTATGTATCGGCAAGGTTTGAAACCGATTCCACCTGATGCTGTGATGGATCGAGAATATCATACGCGGGCGCTGGAGGCTATTGAGAACAATGAGGAAGATCCGCTTCTGAAGGCTTATTATGATGAGATGGAAAATTGTATTGAACAGAAAGATGATGTTTCGGCTTTAGCATATGCGGAAAGATTGGTAACAAGTCGCGGGGAGGCAAGAGATTGGTTGGAAAAGGGACGTTGTTTGAATAGGCTTAAACGTCGCGATGAAGCTTTGGAGTGTTTAGATAAGGCTATTGAAATTGATTCTAATTATGCGAGGGCTTGGGCTAATAAAGGTAATGTACTCAAAATTCTTCAACGCTATGAAGAAGCCTTAGTATCTTTCGATAAGGCGATCGCACTTGATCCCAGTAATAAGTGGGCTTGGGCTTGGGCTATGCGAAGTAATGTACTCAACAACCTCAGACGCGATGAAGAAGCCTTAGTATCTTGCGATCGCGCGATCGCACTTGATCCCAATTATCAGTGGGCTTGGTATATGCGAGGTAATGAACTTAACAACCTCAAACGTTATGAAGAAGCTTTAGTATCTTTCGATCGGGCGATCGAACTTGATGCCAATAATCAGTCATTTTGGGTTAAACGAGGCAATTTACTCAACAACCTCAAACGCTATGATGAAGCTTTGGTATCATTTGATCACGCGATCGAACTAGATGCCAATGATAAGTGGGCTTGGCGTAATCGAGGCAATGTACTCAAAAACCTCAAACGCTATGAAGAAGCTTTAGAATCTTACGATCGGGCGATCGAACGAGATGCCAATTATCAGTCAGCTTGGCGTATGCGAGGCAATGTACTTTACAACCTCAAACGCTATGATGAAGCCTTAGTATCTTGCGATCGTGCGATCGAACTTGATGCTAACGATCCGTGGGATTGGAATAATCGAGGCAATGTACTCAACAACCTCAAACGCTATGATGAAGCCTTAGTATCTTACGATCGCGCGATCAAACTTGATGCCAATTATAAGTGGGCTTGGGCTAATCGAGGTAATGTACTCGACAACCTCAATCGCTATGATGAAGCCTTAGTATCATTGGATCGTGCGATCGAACTAGATGCCAATTATCAGTGGGCTTGGCGTATACGAGGTAATGTACTCAACAACCTCAAACGCTATGAAGAAGCTTTAGAATCCTTCGATCGCACGATCGAATTTGATGATAATTATCAGTATGCTTGGCGTATGCGAGGTAATGTACTCAACAACCTCAAACGCTATAATGAAGCTTTACTATCTTACGATCGGGCGATCAAACTAGATGCCAATTATCAGTGGGCTTGGCGTAATCGAGGTGATATACTCTACAATCTCAAACGTTATGATGAAGCTTTAGAATCCTTTGATAAAGCCATTGAAATTGACTCCAATTCTTTTTCTGGGTGGGCTTGGCTTATTCGAGGTGATGTACTCAACCACCTCAAACGCTATGATGAAGCCTTAGTATCTTGTGAAAAAGCTTTAATATCTTGTGATAAGGCGATCGAACTTGGTAAAGAAGGTGTACCTGTCTTCTTCAATCGTGCCATTGCCATTCTCGGATTAAATCGTTGGGATGAAGGCATCGCCGCCTTAGACGACGCATTCCAACGACTTGAATCAGATGACGAAGCTAGTTCGGAAGATGCCGAATTAATTATCAGCACCCTATTCACCAGCAACGATTCAATAATATATCAAACTCGCATCACCAGCCTAATTGCAGTTTACGAAAAACACAAATATCTCTCAATCTTAGGACAGGGAATTGTGCGAAACATCCCCGCGCTAATGTCAGAAATGGTCAGCGACAAAGCCGCACGCACTTGGTTAGAATTGTGGCAAAAACTAACCAGCAACTACGAACAATTCCAAATTCCCATCCGCCTGCTGAATGCGGCTGTCCGCTATAAGGAAACCAAGGGTGACAGACGAGTTTTGCTAGAACTTCCCATTGAAGAACGCAATTTATTAGAACCGTTGGTGTTAGGAAAAGTAGAATAAGAGTACACAGGATTTAGGGACTCCGACAAAGAAACCGGGTTTTTATCAAATCTGTCGGTTACAACGAAGTATTTTCGTGAAAAACCCGGTTTCTCGGCTTCATAATAGATATAAAATATAAATTGATGATACTAGCAAAGGACTCATCCCCATGACGGCAACAATTCCAACTAAAACCTCACCACAAATCATCTACCCCGACAGTGACGGCAAACCCATGTCAGACAATACCAAACAGTTTGAATTAATTGTCACCATTCAAGGTGGAATAGATGCCTTATACAAAGACAACGAAAATGTCTTTGTAGCAGGTGATTTGCTGTGGTATCCCGTCGAAGGAGATAACAAAACTCGCCAAGCACCTGATACGATGGTAGTATTTGGTAGACCCAAAGGTTACAGAGGTTCCTACCAACAGTGGCTTGAAGATAATATCGCCCCGCAAGTTGTCTTTGAAATCCTGGCGTTGCTGAATCAGGGTATGAGACGAGAAAAAATGCGAGATTGGAGCCGAAAATGATTTCTGGGATTTTGATTGGGAATTGGAACATCTCCAAAT